>JBBRFV010000123.1:0-7194 GCA_038241335.1 Caulobacterales bacterium
CCACCGCCACGGCGGCCCTGGACTGGCCCGTGCGCGGCGACATCCTGCGGCGCTTTGGTCCGGTCGGGCTGGGCGAGCGCAACAACGGCGTCAATATCGGCGCCAGCGCGGGGAGCGAGGTTCGCGCCGCGGCGGCCGGGCGTGTCGGCTATGTCGGTGACGACCTGGCGGGTCAGGGGTTGACGGTGCTGATCGTGCACCGCGACGGCTGGCGCACCGTCTATGGCCACCTCGGCTCGGCGACGGTGCGCGACGGCGACGACGTGCGCCCGGGCCAGCAGATCGGCACGGTCGGGACGACCGCCGGCGACGGCCGACCCTCGATCCATTTCGAGACCTGGCGCATGCGCGGCGACGAGCCGACGGCGGTCGATCCGCTGACGCTGTTGCCGCGATAACGCACGACGTGCGACGCGGCCACACATCGCGTTGCAAAGTGTGACGGCGCACCCTAGTTTCCGCGCCTCATTTTCGAGGGCCGTCTTCGTGCGCGCCTGATAGCTGCGGAGACCACCGTGCAGGACCTTCTGGCCGGCCCGACCGGGATTTTCATCTACCTGATCCCGATGGTGGTGCTGTTCTACTTCCTGATGATCCGCCCGCAGCAGCAGCAGGTGAAGGCGCACAAGGCCATGATCGACGCGGTCAAGCGCGGCGACACAGTCACCCTGTCGAACGGCATGATCGGCAAGGTCACCCGCGTCGAGAATGAAGAGGCCATGGTCGAGATATCCCAGGGCGTGAACGTCCGGGTGGTCAAGGCGATGATCAGCGGCGTGCAGAACCGCACCGCCGTCGCCGCCAACGACACCAAAGCCATTTCCAAGTCCTGACGGCGTCCTGAAAGGTTCGGGGTAGCCCGCATGATCCATCTGTCGCGCTGGAAGGTCATCCTTCTCGCCTCCTCCCTTGTTTTCGGCATCCTGTTCGCCTTCCCGAACATGCTGAGCGCCTCGCAGCGGGCCGCCCTGCCGGGCTGGCTGCCGCACAGCGTGCTCAACCTCGGCCTCGACCTGCAGGGCGGTTCTTCGCTGCTGCTGGAGGTCGATGTGCCGGCGATGCGCGCCAAGCGCGTCGGCAACCTGGTCGAGGAGAGCCGGATGGCGCTTCACGACGCGGGCATCACGGTCAACAACGTCGCCACCGAGCCGACCGGCATCGTCGTGACCCTGGCCGACGAAGGCCAGATGGATGCGGCCCAGAAGGCCGTCCGCGCCCTGATCGTCCGCGGCGGCGCGAACGGGCCCGACCGCACCGTCGAGCGGGTCGACGCGACCCGCCTGCGCTACGCCTTCACCAGCCAGGCCGTGACCGCCATGGGCCCCGACGCCGTGACCCAGTCCATCGAGGTGGTCCGCCGCCGTCTGGACAGGAGCGGCACCAAGGAAATCTCGATCCGCCGCCAGGGCTCGAACCGCATCGCGGTCGAGGCCCCCGGCCAGGCCGACCCGACCGAGCTGGAGGCCAAGCTGGGCCAGACCGCGCAGCTGACCTTCCAGATGGTCGACGTCGAGAACTCGCTTCAGGAAGCCGCCGCCGGATCGATCCCGCCGGATTCCGAGATCGTCGCCAACAGCGAAACGAACGGTCCGCCGGCCTATCTGGTCAAGAAGCTGGTCATCGTCTCGGGCGAGAACCTGACCAAGGCCTTCGTCACCAGCGACCAGAACCAGCAGACGGCCATCGGCTTCGAGTTCAACGGCGCGGGCGCCAAACGCTTCGGCGACGCGACCCAGGCCAATATCGGCAAGCCCTTCGCCATCATCCTGGACGGCAAGGTGCTGTCGGCCCCGCGCATCAACAGCGCGATCACCGGCGGTTCGGGCATCATCCAGGGCAGCTTCAGCATCGAGGAAGCCTCGACCCTGGTCGAGCTTCTGAACGGCGGGGCCCTGCCAGCGCCGCTGAAGGTCGTCGAACGCCGCACGGTCGGCCCTGAACTGGGCGCCGACGCCATCGAGGCGGGCGGCAAGTCGGCCCTGATCGGCTTCGCCATCATCGTCACCTTCATGCTGCTGGCCTACGGCCTGCTGTTCGGCGGCATCTCGGTGGCCGGGCTGGTGCTGAACGGCCTGCTGATCGTGGCCTGTATGTCGCTGTCACAGGCGACCCTGACCCTGCCGGGCATCGCCGGCCTGATCCTGACCTTCGCCGTCGCCGTGGACGCCAATGTGCTGATCTACGAGCGGATGCGCGATGAGGCGCGGGCCGGTCGCAGCGTCATCGCCTCGATGGACGCCGGCTTCGGCAAGGCCATGACGACCATCATCGACGCCAACCTGACCAGTCTCGGGGCGGCGCTGATCATGATGATCTTCGGCGCGGGGCCGGTGAAGGGCTTCGCCTGGACGCTGAGCATCGGGGTGTTCACCTCGGTGCTGTCGTCGGTGCTGGTCTCGCAGGTCGCGCTGGCCTGGTGGCTCAAGGTCGCCAAACCCAAAAAACTGCCGATCGCGGAGTGATGGCGATGAACGGATGGCCTTTCATCAAATTGATCCCTCACCGGACTCACCTGCATTTCGTGGGTCTGGCGCGGTATTTCGCCGTGTTCTCGGTGGTCATGTGCATCGCCGCCATCGTCGGCTGCTTCACCCCCGGCCTGAACATGGGCCTGGACTTCCGGGGCGGGGCCGAGATGGATATCTCCAAGCCGGGCCAGGAACTCGACTTGGCCGCCATCCGCGCCTCGGTCAGCAAGCTGGACCTGGGTGAAGTGGGCGTGCAGGGCGTGGGCGAACCGTCACGCGCGATCGTCCGGTTCCAGATTCCCGAAAACGCGAACCAGAACGCTGTGGTCCAGAAGGTCCAGGGCGCGATCACCGCGGCCGACGGTCCGGTTCGGTTCGCGACCCCCAGCATCGTCGGCTCCAAGGTCTCGGGCGAGCTGTTCTCCAAGGGTCTCCAGGCTCTGGCCGCCGCCATCGGCCTGATGTTCCTCTACATCTGGTTCCGCTTCGAGCCGCAGTTCGGCTTCGGCGCCGTGGTCGGCCTGCTGCATGACGTGATCCTGACCTTCGGCCTGATCGTGGTGATGAAGCTGGAGTTCAACCTGAACATGGTCGCGGCCATCCTGACCGTCATCGGCTATTCGATGAACGATACCGTCGTGGTGTTCGATCGCCTTCGTGAGAACCTGCGCAAATACAAGACCATGCCTTTGCGGGAGGTGATCGACCTGTCGATCAACGAGACCCTGTCGCGGACCATCATCACCGGCCTGACCGCGGTCATGGTGCTGGCGGCCCTGGCCTTCTACGGCGGTCCGGCCCTGTTCGGCTTCTCGGTGGCCCTGATGTTCGGCATCGTCGTCGGCACCTATTCCTCAATCTACGTCGGCGCGCCGATCATCCTGCTCTGGGGCGTCAAGCGCGGCGCCTTCAACGAGGACGCCAAGCCGGTGAAGTTCGGCATGGCCAGCCGGCCGTAGGGGCGTGGTTAGTGATTAGTGATTGGTGATTGCTGGGTCTGGCCGGGGAGACTCACCCTCCAGATCGAGCGGCGGCGTCGCCAATCACCAGCCACTGATCACTAGCCACCAGCCACTCGCTTTGCCGTCCTCGCGGTCAGGGCTAAGGTCCCGGCTCATCGAATCGGGCCGGGGAGGGCCGACCATGGGCAAGCTGCTTTCGAACTTCCGCAACACCATCATCCTCAGCCTCGTGCTGGCCGGGGTGATGATCTACGCCTTCGGCAAGACGTCCGACGGCGGCTTCGATCTCAACTTCTGGCAGGCGACGTTCCGCTGGGGACACGTGGTGTCCGGCGTCCTGTGGATCGGCCTGCTGTGGTATTTCAACTTCGTCCAGATCCGGGTGATGCCGAACATTCCCGCCGAGATGAAGCCAGCCATCGGCAAGCATATCGCGCCCGAGGCCCTGTTCTGGTTCCGCTGGTCGGCGCTGGCCACCGTGGTGTTCGGCGTCGGCGTGCTGTTCCTCAAGCAACACGTCGTTCCCGGCTACGCCCATGAGGTGCTGAGCTTCGGCTTCGCCGGCGGCCTGGTGGAGGGCGACCAGAAATACATCCTGATGGGGATGGGCGTCTGGCTGGCCATCATCATGTTCCTCAATGTCTGGGGCGTCATCTGGCCGAACCAGAAGCGCGCGCTCGGCATGGTGGTCGTCGATGACGACGCCAAGGCGAAGGCCGCCCGCGTCGCCATGCTGGCCAGCCGCATCAACCTGCTTCTGTCGCTGCCGATGCTGACGGCGATGGCGATGTACCAGACGCTGTTTGGTTGATCACCCGGCCACGCTCGACGACCAGGTCCGCGCCGCCGACCTCGACCGCTGGCTGTCCAGCCGGTTCGTCGGCGACCCACAGGCGCGCGCGGACCTGATCGCGCTCTACGCCTTCGAAGCCGAGCTGATGGCCATCCCGACGCGGGTGACCCAGCCGCTGTTGGCCGAGATGCGCTATGCCTGGTGGCGAGAGCAGATGGAGGGTGTGTTCGCGGGCGTCGCTCGCAAGGGTCATCCCGTGCTGGAAGCCCTGACAGACGTCGTCGCCCGCCATGGGCTGGATCTCGCGCCGTTCGACGGCCTGATCGAGGCGCATATCGGCCGGGTCCACGGCGAGCCGCATGATCTGGACGCCTTCTACGTCGGGCCGATGCAGACGGCGGCGCGGGTGCTGGCCGGGCCGGGGCAGGAGGCGAAGGTCGCCGACGCCGCGCGGGTGTGGGGACTGGCCCAGACCGGCCGGAGCGATGACGCCAGGGCCGGGCGGCGGGCGGCCAATGTCGCCCTCAAGCGCCTGTTTCCGGCAGCGTTTCCCGCCGTCGCCCATGCGGCCCTGATCCATTCCGACGCCCCTGAGGCGTTGAAGCGACTGCGACTGGTCCTGGCGGTCGCGGTCGGCCGTATCTGAGGTTCCGCGGCGACCGCGGCGTCGATGCTATCGCCAAGGTCGCCTGCCAGCTTCGCTGTCAGGATTGAAGAGTTGACAAATAGTTAATGAAGGCTCCATGCTTTGACCCAAGGGGCGGAAAATGCTCATTTTTATTCGACGGACGCTGTGTTTGCACAGCTTTGGGGGGTGTGAGCGGGGCGGGACGGACGGGGCTGTCCGCCGCGTTCCTGGTCCCGCCAATCCGTCAGCACGGGGCTCGTCCAATGGTCATTAAACGCGAACTGGCGAAGCTCGGAGAATGTGTGCTGGTGCAGACCCAGTTCATCGGCGTCAGCGGTCAGGTCTGCAGCGTCGTCTACGAATTGACCGGCCCCTGTCCCCAGCATTTCACCGACTATGCGCTCGCCGAACGGGCCTTGCGCATGACGGCGCCGACCGAGGCCTGGTCCGAACCGCTGTCGTGGGAGCTCGGGGCCTGACCTTCGCCTGCGGTCGGCGACGCCGGTCCATGGCGGGCTTCGCGTTTTCCCCTGAACCCGTCAGCGTTCCGGAAACGCCGTAATCTCCGGCGCCCACACCGTCTTGTTCACTGATCCCTCGAAGGCCCAGCGGATCAGGCGGGCGGTCGTGCCGGCGCCGGCGCGCATCAGCGGACGGGGCAGGTCGCCGGGATGGGCGGCGTGCATGGCGCGGGCCCAGCCGGGCAGGAGATCCATGCCGGCCTGCATGATGACGCCTGCGGCCATGTCGACGGCGGGAGAACCGACGGTCTGGCGCAGGACCAGGGCCGCGACCTCATGGGTGCGGGCGTCGGCGCGCAGCTGGGGGCGATACGACTGGATCAACGACTCGGCCTCGGCCCGGGTGCGTGGCAGGGGGTCGGCGTTGAGGGCCGCGCCGATGCGCGCCGTCTCGGCGAAATAGGCGTCCTGCGCGACCATCGGCATGGCGGGCTCGGCGTAGCGGATCCAGGCGTCGAGGAAGCTGATCGTCTCGGTGACATGGACCCAGGCCAGCAATGAAGGGTCCGAGACGCGGTAGGGCGTTCCGTCCGGCAGGGTTCCGCGCAGTTTCGCATGAATGCGGTTGACCTTGTCCAGCAGCGCGCGCCCCGCCTCGGCGTGGTCGTAGGTGGTGACGGCGATGAATTTGGCCGTGCGCCGCAGCCGGCCGTGCATGTCGGCGCGGAAGTCGGAATGGTCCCAGACCCCGGCCAGCACCGCCGGATGCAGCATCTGCAGCAACAGGCCCGAGACGCCGCCGATCATCATGGTGACGACGTCGCCGTTGACCTTCCACGCCACGCTGTCAGGCGCGAACAGGGCGTCGGCGCGGCGCAGCACCGGCCGCTCGCCCTTGTCGGCGTCGTTAAAGACCTCGGTGATCCGCTGGCGGATCAGGGCGCGGGGGTCGAACGGCGACATCAGCCCGCGGCGCGCTCGAGGACTGCGATGCGGCGATCGAGGTCGGCGACCACGGCCTCCAGCCGCGACTTTTCGGAGGCCATGTCGACAGGCGTGCCGTCCTCGTAGTTGATCTGCGCGCCTCGGGCGATCAGGTCGAGCCGATAGATCGCCGTCGTGCGCCGGGCCTTGAGGGCGTCGATTTCGGGGTGCAACGCCGTCACGCCGCGTCCCGCCAGACCTTCAGCGCCTGAAGCGCCCGGATGCTCATCAGCCGCTTCTTGGCCCGCCCGCGTTCCTTGAGGGGAATCTTGACGCCGGTCTCGTCGACCTTGGGGGCCTCGAGCGGGGGCAGCAGGCCGTAGTTGATGTTCATCGGCTGGAATTTCGAAATCCCGCCCGGCCCCTCGAGATGGCCGCCGGTGATGTGCTCGACGAGGGCCCCCATGGCGGTATGGACCGGCGGAGCCTCCAGGGGCTGCCCCCGACCGGCTTCCGCCAGGCGTTCGGCGGCGGCGAGGCGGCCGGTCAGCAGGCCCATGGCGGCGCTCTCGACATAGCCCTCGACGCCCGTGACCTGGCCGGCGAAGCGCAGGCGCGGCATGGCCTTGAGGCGCAGCTGGCGGTCCAGCAGTTTGGGGCTGTTCAGGAAGGTGTTGCGGTGCAGGCCGCCGAGGCGGGCGAACTGGGCGTCCTGCAGGCCCGGGATCATGCGGAAGACGTCGGCCTGGGCCCCGTGCTTCAGCTTGGTCTGGAAGCCGACGATGTTGAACAATGTGCCCAGCGCATTGTCCTGTCGCAGCTGGACAATGGCGTATGACTTGACCTGCGGGTCGCGTGGATTGGTCAGCCCGACGGGCTTCATCGGGCCGTGGCGCAGGGTCTCGCGGCCGCGTTCGGCCATGACCTCGATGGGCAGGCAGCCGTCGAAATAGGGGAC
>JBBRFV010000124.1:0-7151 GCA_038241335.1 Caulobacterales bacterium
CCAAGGCGTTGCCCAACTTGATCTCTGCAAGGATCTGCGCGTCAACAAGGCGCATAATTTCGGCGGCGCGGTCCCTGCTTTGGCCCTCCAATGCAAGCCTGTCCGCGTTGACGCTTGTGTAGAGCTGGAACCCACCCAGGACGATGAGGGGCAACAAGACTGCAAACGCGAGCGTCACAACCTGCCGCCTTACTGGCGAACTACCCCGAAAAATCATCTCCTTTGGCCCCCACGGGATCAGTGTTCGTCACTGAAAGCCGGAGGTCAATGCATATGGTCGCCATGGTCCCCCCGGCGCCCCCGGACGAGGATACCGACTGCGGGGGACGAGCTCGGTGGTGATTGCGGTCAGGGTATTGAAATGCGGGAATCAGTCCGTCCATTGACCGAAATCCACCACCACCGGCTCCCGCCCGATCAGCTCCAGGAACCGCCGGAAATCCGCCTGCTCCAGCGCCGTCGTCGCCGTATTTGTCAGCGGGTGGAAATTGACGATGCCGGCCTCCCATAGGGCCTTGTCGAGGATGAAGGTCACGTGCTGGTCCGGGTCGTTGATCAAGCCCAGGGCCGTCACCGAGCCGCCGCGCACGCCGAGGGATTCGTAGAGCAGGGCCTCATTGCCGAAGGATAACTTGTCCGAGCCGATGATCTTCGGCGTCCGCTTCAGGTCGACCACCGTGTCCTGCCGGGCCGAGATCAGCCAGAGCCGACCCTTCTTGTCCTTGAGGAACAGGTTCTTGGTGTGGGCGCCTGGCAGGGCGGCCTTGAGTTCGTGGCCCTCGTCGACGCGAAAGACGGCGGGATGGTCGTATGTGGTCTGGGCCACGCCGTGCTCGGCCATCCACGTCAGCAGGCGGTTGCGGTCATACGCTGGTTGGGGGGCGGGTTCCGGCGTCGGAAAGGGTGGCTTGTCTTGGGTCATGCGGCGCCGCTAGGGATTGGAGAGACGTCGATACCGCCCGGAGGCCGGCCGTGGAACTGGAATGCTACCCGATGACGCCGCGGCCGCCGGACCTGGTCCCCGGCCGGCAGTCGCGCAACTGGATGGACACCTTCGCCAGCCGGCACCCCTACCGCTGCCTGCCGCTGACCATGGCCAACACCACCGGTTGGGAGATACTGTGCCCGGGCGGCTTCACGGCCGAGTGGAACGGCGGACCGAGCCAGTCGGACATCGTCATCACCCATGACCGACCTGCGCCGGATCTGGAGCATCTGGTCAGTTCGCATTTCTCGCGCGGCGTCCTGACCATCCATCCTCAGTATCTGTTTCGCACGCCGCCGGGCTGGGGCCTGATGTGCTCGGGCTCGCCGAACCACGTCAAGGACGGCATCCAGGCCCTCGTCGGCCTGGTGGAGACCGACTGGTTGCCCTTCCCCTTCACCATGAACTGGCTTTTCACCCGGCCCGGCCGCATCCGCTTCGAAAAGGGCGAGCCCTTCTGCTTCATCACGCCGATCGAGCACCGCAAGGCCGAGGCCTTCGACCCTGTGATCCGCTCGCTGGAGTCCAATCCCAACATGAAAGGCCAGTTCGAGGCCTGGAACCGGGCGCGGACGGACTTCAACACCCGGCTGGCGTCCGGGGATCCGGACGCGGCCAAGGAGGCGTGGCAGCGCTACTATTTCAAGGGCGAGATTCCAGAGGCGCTCGGCACGGCTCCGGCCACCCATGTCAACAAGCGCCGCCTGAAATCGCCGCGGGTCGGCTAGAAAAAAGGGCGGCGTCCGAACGCGCCGCCCGTTTTCCGTCCTACATCGCGCGGCCGACGCGAGGACCCAGGTTCTGGATCACCTCGCGGGCGTCGAAGGCGTTGGCGTCGTCGGCGGGCTTGCGGCCGTGGCCCATGACGATCTCGGCCGAGGCCTCGTAACGGTCGATCTGGCGCACGTCCATATCGTTGCTGTTCCAGAACGGGTCGCCCCACGGGCTCCAGAAGCCGCCGCGATAATAGCGCCACGACGGGCCCCAGAACGGGCTGTAGCGGTCGAAGTAGAAGGGATCCGGCGTCCGCTGCAGGCGGCTGTCGCGATCCGTCGACCGATTGACGGTCGAGAACCAGTCGTAGCCCTGTTCGGTGGTGACCTCGGCGGCGCGCAGCAGCAGCGACATCTCGACCTGGTCGCGCGACGTCACCGAATTGCCGGCGAAAACCACGCGATAGCGGTTGGCGTCGATCCGCTGGTCGGAATAGCCGAAGCGCATGCCCGGACCGGAGGGGCCGTAGGGCGTGGCGGTGACGCAAGCCGAGAGCGAAAGCGCCGCCAGCGCGGCCAAGGCCGCCGGCTTGATGAACGAGAGTTTCATGGCGATCTCCTTGAAGGCCCGAGCGAACGCCCTGGCTCATGAACGGGGCCTGAACAACACGGTTCCAGCGCGTGGCAACCTCTTATAATCGCGAGATAATAAGTACCGCCGCCAGCAAGAGAAGAAGTCCTGTGAAAACAGCGAAACCGCGCCGAAACCGGGGCTCGGACATGCGGCGGGCGAGCGCGGCGCCCCCCAGACCGTAGGCGGACATCGACAATAGGTCCATGCCGATGGTGGCGATGGCGAACAGGGCCAGCTGCGGCGGCGCGGGACGGGCCACGTCGAGGAAGGGCGGCAGGACGGCGGTGAAGAACAGCACCGCCTTGGGGTTGGCGATCTGGACCATGAAGCCGTCGACGAAAGCCCCCCGGTGGGCGCGGATGGCGGAGGCGTGGGGGTCGGCGGCGGTTCCGAAAGCGCCCATGAGCGCCCTCATCCCCAGCCAGGCGACATAGAGAGCGCCTCCGATCGAAACCCAGCGGAACACCGCCGGAAAGGCGACGACCAGAGCCCCCAGACCGAGGGCCGCGGCTGCGAACCAGACGAGGGTGGCGGCGTTCATGCCCAGCACGCCCAGCAGGGCCCCGGCCTTGCCCCGTTCAACGCCGTTGGCGACCGAAAAGACATTGGCCGGACCGGGCGTGATCGCCATCACAGCCATGACCCCGAGGAAGGTCAGATACAGGTGCGGGTCGACGGGGAGCGGAGCCATGCCGCCCTGTCGGTCGCCGGTGCGCCGGCGTCAAGCTTAGACAGTGTTCCGGGTTCAGCCGGCGGCGGGCTGGGGCGGGACCGGCGGGGCTTCGTCGGCTTCGTCCGCCGCATCTGCGGCGGCCTCGGCGGCCAGGGTGTCCGCCTCCGTGAGGGCTTCATCCACGGAGTCCGTCGCCTCGGCGATCGCATACTGGGCCACCAGACCCATGGTCTCCATGTGCGCCGGATCGTTGGAAGCCCAGGCGCCGTTGGCGGCGATGCCTTGCGCCACGGCCAGGGCGCCGGACTCGTCCACCTGTTTCAGGGCGTCCTCGACGATGGCGTCGATGTCGATATCGGCCAGGGCTGCCTGGGCGATGGCGGGGGCGTACCGGGACACGAGGGTGGTGAAACGGGTCACCTCGGGCTGGTATTCGGCCCACAGGGCGTGGATGCGGGCCTCGCGCTGGGCGGCGGAGAGGCTTTCATCATCGCCGATGGCTTCGGCGCGATCGCCGAACTCGTCCATGCGCGCCTCGAAGGCGCTGGCGGCGGCCTCAAGCGCATCCTCGGACGGACCGCGCGCCTCCTTGGCCACGGAGGCCGAGAGGGGCAGCAGGGCGAGGGCGGCGGCGAGCGACAGGGCCTTGATCATCACGGAGCTCCCAAACAGGTCGCCCGAAAGGTCCGCCGAACGTCGTCCGGCCTCAAGTGAAATCGCGGTAAGGCGGCGGGCCGGAGCCCACCGCCTTGATTTCCGTCGCTATTGGGCGGCCGGGGGAGCAGCTGGAGCCGCGGCCGCGGCTGCCGCAGCCTGAACCATCTGGCCTCGAACCATGGCGGGCACGCCCTTGATCTGGGCCACGGCCGCCGGGCCGGCCGAGGCGAGAGACGCCTTTTCCTGTTCGTCGGTCGAGGACGCCATCTTGGCGTCGAGGAAGGTCTGCACGTCGGCCGCCAGAGAATCCGCCTGCGGCTGGTAGCGAGCGACAATGGCGTCCAGTGCAGCGTTGCCGCGGGTCTGGTCGCCGGCCGCAGCGGTGATGGCGGACTGCATTTCTCCGGCCATGGCCTGCATGCTTTGACCGAAGGCTTCGCCCTTGGCTTCGAGGGCGGCCTCGGCCGGATCGACGGCTTCGGCGGCGGGCGGCGCGGCCGGAGCGGGCGCGGTCTGGGCGAAGGCGGGCGCGGCGATGGCGAGCGCGGCCGTGGCGGCGAAAATGAGACGGATCGACATGACGGTGTCCTGAAAGGGTGTGTGGAGCCCATGCTCCCCGGCGCAACCTTGCGCATTTGCGAGACCGTGGCGAGGCCATTTCTGGCCGTCCCCTCATGGGTTAGCGTGCGAACGTATCCCGGAGAACACAATGATCCGCCGTCTTCTCATCCTCGCCTGCGTCGGTGTTCTGGCCCTGGCCGCCCCCGCGGCGGGACGGGCGCCGGGCGGGGCCTATGCGACCGCCGGGGACTGCGGCGGCCGCCGGGCGACGACGGTCCGGATGGCCCCCGGCTATTGCCTGGGCCGGGTCTGGCAGCGCAGCGGGAACGAGGGTCCACGCATGCCGCGTGGCCTGCTGGAGCTGGCCAACGGCGACTGGCTGATCACCGACCTGGGCTCGTGGGACGCGGGCCACGGCGCCCTGTGGCGGATGTCGCCCCAAGCGGACGGCTCGGTGGTCTGGACCCTCGTTCGCGCCCGCCTTTCGATGCCCCACACCATCGCCCTGGGGCCGGACGGACGGATCTACGTCGCCGAGATGAGCCGCATCCTGGCCTTCGACACCCGCCATCCCGAGACGTTCGAGGCCGTGGTGGACGGCCTGCCCGACAACCGGCTGCACCCGAACCGCCATCCCCTGTCCAGCTTCATCTTCGATGGAGACGGCGCCTTGCTGGTCAATGTCGGCGCGCCCTCGGACCGTTGCCTCGACGCGCGCAGCCGGCCGCTGGTGGACGCCCGGGGCCAGTGCGCCGAAGGGGCCGAACACGCCATGGTGCGCCGCTACGCCTATGCCGGGCATGGGCGCTGGACGACGCAATGGACGCCGTTCGCGACCGGGCTGCGCAACTCGGTGGCGCTGGTCCGGCACCCGTCGGGCGCCATCTTCCAGGGCGAGAATTCGGTCGACCTGCCTGACGCGGCGCGGCCCTTCGACGAGATCAACCGCCTGCAGGCCGGCGGCCACTACGGCTGGCCCTATTGCACAGACATGGCCACGGCCTTGCCGGGATGGACCCCGCGTCAGGCGCGCTGCGGCGAGCGCACGGCGCCGGCGTCCCTGTTGCCGCCCCACGCCGCGCCCCTGGCCATGATCTACTATGACGGCGCCATGTTCCCCGAGTTGCGCGGGCGGATGCTGATGAACTGGCATGGCTATCGCCAAGCGGGCGGGCGGATCGTGGCCATCGAGACCGACGCCGTCGGCGCACCTCTGACGGACCATCGCGCCCGCTACGGCGTCTATCCGCGCGGGTCCGCCGCCTATCCGCCCGACGCTCCGGCCCCTCGAGCGAGGGTGCTGACGCCCGGCTGGAACGCCGGCGCCGGCCACCCGATGGGCGCGCCCGTGGGTCTGACCGTCGCCACGGACGGATCGATCTGGGTCGCCGACGACCGCAACGCGGCCATCCTCAGGATCGCCCGAACTCCGGGTTGAACCGCGCGGTCTGCCGCCCGCCGCCGCAAAAACAGGGTCCAGAGAGTCCGGAGAGTCCGGATGAACAGCGTCTGGCCCGCATTCGATTGTCAAAGACCGGACCCGACGGGTCTCGGACAGGGAAACATGCGGCTACGTCAATCGCGGACGTAGGGACGCTCAACCGGCCCCGGCGTCCGCTGAGTGTCGATCCACCTAACCCCTGGCGCGCTGGTCCCGCTTGCCCAGAACCCGCAGGCGCAGGGCGTTGAGCTTGATGAAGCCCGCGGCGTCCTTCTGGTCGTAGGCGACGGCGCCGTCCTCGAAGGTGACCAGTTCCTGGTCGTAAAGGCTCTCGGCGCTGACGCGGCCGATGACGGTGGCGTTGCCCTTGTAGAGCTTGACCCGTACCGTGCCGGAGACCTTCGTCTGGGAATGGTCGATGGCGGCCTGGAGCATCTCGCGCTCGGGCGAGAACCAGAAGCCATTGTAGACCAGATGGGCGTATTTGACCGCCAGCTCGTCCTTCAGATGCAGGGCGCCGCCGTCAAGCGTGATCGACTCGATGCCGCGGTGGGCCGCCAGCAGGATGGCGCCGCCCGGGGTCTCATAGACGCCACGCGACTTCATGCCGACGAAGCGGTTCTCGACCAGATCGAGGCGGCCGATGCCGTTGTCGTGGCCATACTGGTTCAGGGCGGTCAGCAGGGTGGCCGGCGACATGGCCTCGCCGTTGATCGAGACCGGGTCGCCCTTTTCGAAGCCGATCGTGATGACGGTCGCCACGTCGGGCGCGTCCTCCGGCGACAGGGTGCGCTGGTGCACGAATTCGGGGGCCTCGACCGACGGGTCCTCCAGCACCTTGCCCTCGCTGGACGAGTGCAGAAGGTTGGCGTCGACGCTGAACGGGGCCTCGCCGCGCTTATCCCTGGCGATCGGGATCTGATGCTGCTCGGCGAAGTCGAGCAGGTGTTCGCGCGACTTGAACTCCCATTCGCGCCAGGGGGCGATGACGCGGATGTCGGGCTCGAGGGCGTAGTAGCCCAGCTCGAAGCGGACCTGGTCGTTGCCCTTGCCGGTGGCCCCGTGACAGACGGCGTCGGCGCCGACCATGCGGGCGATCTCGATCTGGCGTTTGGCGATCAGCGGCCGGGCGATGGAGGTGCCGAGCAGATACTGGCCCTCGTACAGGGCGTTGGCCCGGAACATCGGGAAGACGTAGTCCCGGACGAACTCCTCGCGCAGGTCGTCGATGAAGATGTTCTCGGGCCTGATGCCCATCTTCAGGGCCTTCTCGCGCGCCGGCGCCAGTTCCTCGCCCTGGCCCAGGTCAGCGGTGAAGGTCACGACCTCCGCCCCGTATTCGGTCTGCAGCCACTTCAGGATGATCGAGGTGTCGAGACCGCCTGAGTAGGCGAGGACGACCTTCTTGACGGGCTTTTCCGGGGCATTGGACATGGCGGACCTTCGAACGAACGCGGGGAGGCGGATTGGCCGCGCTTAAACGGCCA
>JBBRFV010000125.1:0-7124 GCA_038241335.1 Caulobacterales bacterium
CACCTTGCCGGTAAACACCTTCGTCTCGCCATGCGGCAGGGCAAGCGCGAGCGCGCAAATGAAATTGGCGCGCCGCTCGTCGGCCCCGCTCGCCTCCAGCGCGCGATTGACACGCTCCATGGCGAGGGCGAAGTCCCGCTCAGGTCCGCCCCAGCGCGCCGAGTGGATGCCGGGCTCGCCGCCAAGCGCCGCGACCTCGATCCCCGAATCGTCGGCGATCGCGGTCATGCCAGAGGCGGACGCCGCAGCCTCGGCCTTCAGTCTGGCGTTCGCGGCGAAGCTCGCGCCGGTCTCCTCGGGCTCTAACAGTCCGAGCGCTCCGGCCGAGACGGTCTCGATGCCAAGCGGGGCGAGCAGCTCGCCAAGCTCGCGCACCTTGCCCTCGTTATGGGTGGCAATGACGATCCCCATCCCACGCTTAAGCTCGCCGGCCATCGCTTAAGCGACGGTGAGCTTCTGCAACGATACCAGCTCGGCGATCCCCTGGCGGGCGAGCAGCATCAGCTTGTCGAACTGCTGCTGGCTGAACGGCTCGGTCTCGGCCGTACCCTGCACCTCGACGATGCCGCCCGTGCCGGTCATGACGAAATTCGCATCGGCGTCGGCTTCGGAATCCTCGGCGTAGTCGAGGTCGAGCACGGCCTCCCCGCCATAGAGCCCGCACGATACCGCGGCGACGTGGTCGCGCAAGACTTTGGCTTTGATCATGTTGCGCGCTGCCATCCAGGCGATCGCGTCATGCAGCGCGACCCATGCGCCGGTGATCGAAGCGGTGCGCGTGCCGCCATCCGCCTGGAGCACGTCGCAATCGACGATGATCTGCTTCTCGCCGAGCGCGGCAAGATCGGTGACGGCGCGGAGCGAGCGGCCGATCAGGCGCTGGATCTCCTGCGTTCGCCCGGTCTGCTTGCCGGCGGAGGCCTCGCGCCGCGTGCGCTCGGTGGTGGCGCGCGGCAGCATGCCGTATTCCGCCGTCACCCAACCCTGTCCCTTGCCCCGCATCCAGCCGGGGACATTCTCCTCGACCGAGGCCGTGACCAGAACCTTCGTATGCCCGAAACTCACCAGGCAGGAGCCTTCCGCGTACCGGTTCACGCCGGTTTCCAGTGTGACGGTGCGAAGCTGTTCGGGGGTGCGTTCGGACGGGCGCATGGGATTTCCTTGGAAGGCGGTGGCGGCGGTGCTTATCCTGAAACCGTGAGCCTGTATCCCCCCTCATCCGCGCCGATCGACCGCCGCCTGCTGATCGCCGGCGCGCTGGCCGGCCTGTCGCCTCTCGGCGCCTGCAGCGGACCGATCAAGGTGGATGCGGCCGGCGGCGCGGCGGTTCTGGCCGAGGCGGCGCAGAAACAGCTGGGCGTCACCCGGGGCTATGACCCCAAATACCGCGTGCTGGCCTATCCCGGCGGCGACGTGCCCCGAAAAACGGGCGTGTGCTGCGATGTGGTGATCCGGGCGGCCCGCGACGGACTGCGCCTCGATCTGCAAAAACTGGTGCCCGAGGACATGACGCGGGCGTTCGACGCCTATCCGTCCCACCGCCTGTGGGGCCTGTCGCGGCCCGACGCCAACATCGACCACCGCCGTGTGCCCAATCTCGAGACCTGGTTCGCGCGCCAGGGGGCCGAGGTCTGGCGGGCCAAAGGACAATCCCGCGCGGCCTTCCCCGCGCCGTTGAAGGCAGGCGACATCCTGACCTGGCGCAGCTGGCGCGGACGGCCGCACATCGGCCTGGTCAGCCGGGGCGGCGACCACCCGATGATCATCCACAACATGGGCGTGGGCGTGGTGCAGCACGGCCTGTGGCTGATGGCCGTCCAGCAGCAGCATGCGGCGGGCCTGTATCGCTGGCCGGCGACCCCATGAAGCCGCCCCTGCTGACCTCGACCGCGCTCGACATGGGCGGCGTCGGCCTCACCGGGCTCGACGCCCGGGCCCGCGACATCTTCCGCCGCATCGTCGAGGCCTATCTGGAGACGGGCGATCCGGTCGGATCGCGCACCCTGTCGATGACCGGGATCGCCCTGTCGCCCGCCTCGATCCGCAACACCATGCAGGACCTGACGCTGGCGGGCCTGCTCGGCGCGCCCCACACCTCGGCGGGCCGCATCCCGACCCACGCCGGCCTGCGCCTGTTCGTCGACGGCCTGCTGGAGATCGGCGACATCGGCGCAGAGGAGCGCCGCGAGATCGACGCCCGGCTGGCCGGCCATTCCGGCCGACTGGGAGGCCGCAGCTTCGAGGAAGCCCTCGACGCGGCCTCCAGCCTGCTGTCCGGCCTCGCCGGCGGGGCCAGCATCGTGGCCAGTCCGGTGCGCGACGCCGGGGTCAAGCATGTGGAGTTCGTCGCCCTGGGCCACGACCAGGCGCTGGCGGTGCTGGTCGGCGACGACGGCTCGGTCGAGAACCGGCTGATGCCGCTGAAAGCCGGCGTCACCCCCTCGACGCTGCAGGAAGCGTCCAACTTCCTCAACGCCCGGCTGAAGGGCCGCCCGCTGAACGAGGCCCGCAGCGAGATGCGGGTCGAACTGGACGCCGCCCGCCGCGAACTGGACGCCGCCGCCGCCCGCCTGGTCGAGGACGGGCTGGCCGCCTGGTCCGGCGGGGCCGAGCGCGACCGCGCCCTGATCGTGCGGGGCCGGGCCAATCTGTTGCATGACCGCGAGACGGCCGAGGATCTGGAGAAGGTCCGGGTCCTGTTCGACGATCTGGAGCAGAAGGAACAGCTGATCGGCCTGCTCGACGGGGTCTCTTCGGCCCAGGGCGTGCGCATCTTTATCGGCGCCGAAACGCGGTTGTTCTCGCTTTCGGGTTCCGCCGTGATCGCGGCGCCCTATATGACGGGCCGACAACGGGTCCTGGGCGCCATCGGCGTGATTGGACCCGCGCGACTGAACTATGCCCGCATCATACCGTTGGTGGACTACACCGCCCGGGTGCTGGGGCGAATGCTGGACGGACAAGAGACTTGAGCGACATTCACGACGACTTTGACGACGAAGCCGAAGCCAACGCCGAGGCCGGCCTGGATTCCCATCCGCATGACGACGACACGGGCCCGATCGACGCCCTGATCGCCGAGCGCGACCAGTGGAAGGATCGCGCCCTGCGCGCCGTGGCCGAGGCCGAGAACACCAAGAAGCGGGCCGAGACCCAGTCCAACGACGCCCGCGCCTACGCCATTCAGCGTTTCGCCCGCGATCTGCTGGGCGTGGCCGACAACCTCGAACGCGCGCTTCAGGCGGCTCCGAAGGACGCCGACGCCGGCGAGGTCGGTCTGGTCACGGGGCTGGAGCTGACCCAGAAGTCGCTGCTCCAGGCCTTCGAGGCCAACAACCTCAAGCGTGTCGCGCCCGAGGCGGGCGAGGCCTTCGACCCGCACCTGCATCAGGCCATGATGGAGCAGCCGTCCGACAGCGTTCAGGGCGGCCAGGTGATCCAGACCCTGCAGGCCGGCTACGCCCTGTTCGGCCGCACCGTGCGCCCGGCCATGGTGGTGGTCGCCGCCAAGGGGTCCGGCGCGGCGGCCGGCAGCGCCGCCTACGCGAAAGCCGCTGATCTCGACGGCGGCAATTTCGACGGCAAGGCCTGAACCGAACCGATCAAGAGTGAAAAGTGAGCGAGCGGTGAGCGGGCGCGGCGCGTCTGGCTCACCCCTTGTTCACCAGCACTATTCACCCTCACCGCAGCTTCGCCTGGAACAGCGCCAGCAGCCGGGCCCAGCCGTCGGCGGCGTCTGCGGCGCGATAGCTCGACCGGTAGTCGGCGTGGAAGCCATGCGGCGCGTCCGCATAGACCTTGATACCGCTTTCGGACTGGCCGGCGCGCTGCAGGGCGGCGCGCATGGCCTCGACCGCCGTCTGGGGAATGCCCTGGTCCAGCGCCCCGTAGTTGCCGATCACCGGGCATTTCAGGTCGTCGGCCAGATCGACGGGCCAGGGCGCGCCCGCCGCGGCCCGTTCGGGCGGGGCGTCCGGCGCGGGCGCCAGCCCCCCGTACCAGGCCACGCCCGCGTCCATCTGGGCGAAGCGCGCGCAGGCCTGCCAGACGATCTTGCCGCCCCAGCAGAAGCCGGTGATCCCGGTCTTGTCGCCATTGGCCCACAACTGCTGGCTGGCCCAGTCCAGGGTCGCCGAGATGTCGCCCATCACCTGCTCATAGCCGGCGGCGCCGACGATCTCCCGGATACGGCCCATATCGGACAGGGGCGCCGGGTCCTCGACCCGCACGAAGAAGGCCGGGGCGACGGCCGCATAGCCGGCCTTGGCCAGGCGGCGGCAGATGTCGCGGATATATTCGTGGACGCCGAAGATCTCGGACACAACCACCACCACCGGCCACGGCCCGTCGCCCGCCGGTCGCGCCACATAGGCGGGCAAGGCGAATCCGTCCGGGGCCGGGTAGTGCACGTCCGCGGTCGTCAGGCCGGCGCTGTCGGTGCTGACCGGATGGGCTTCCTGGGCCAGGGCCGCCGGGGCGTAGCCGGCGAAGAACAATCCGCCCGCGCCGACCTTGGCGAGAGTCCGGCGGCTGAGGTGGAGATCCTCGGCGGTCTGGCCTTCCGGCCGGATCAGGACGGTCATAGGCGGGCTCCGTTCGCTGGAAAGCGGGACAGTGGCGCGCTGTCTCGCCGCCGTCGAGTCACGAAAGCCGTGAGGTCAGAGCGCCCGCCTGAGCGTCAGGTTGATGCGTCCTCCGCCCGGAATCAGGGTCGAGGAGCCGGGGATCACCCGGTCGATCCCGTGCCGCGCCAGCCGCGCCGGTCCGGTCAGGGCGCAGACGTCGCCCGAGGTCAGCCGCAGGGTCCGGGTCGAACCGCCCCCGGCCGGGCCGATGCGGAACACCGCCGCGTCGCCCAGCGAGATCGACAGCACAGGCGCGCCCATGTCGGCCTCGTCCCGATCCTGATGCAGACCCATCTTCGCCCCGTCGCGGTAGCGGTTGATCAGACAGGCGTCCGGCGGCGAGGCATGGCCGGTCAGGTCACGCCAGAGATCGAGCAGGGGCGCCGGCATCGGCGGCCACGGCTGGCCGGTTCCCGGGTGGACCGGCTGATAGCGGTAGCCGCTTCGGTCCGATACCCAGTTCAAGGGCCCCAGACCGGTCATCTCCACCGAGAAGGGCCGCCCGCCCGGCGTCACCGGGCGATAAAAGGGCGCCGCCTCGGTCGCCGCCAGAACCTCGGCCAGCAGGGCCGCCTGCGCCGACACGGAAAGGGCCTCCGGCCAGAACCGGAAGCCCTCGATACCCGTCTCGATCTCGCGCTGCGTCTCCACCCCGCCAAGATAGGCGACACCATCCCGCGCTCAAGAAGCGAGCGACCGCGTCGCGAGCGTTGGCGCCCTTGCGAGCAAGCTGAGGCGCTCCGCGCCTTAGCGCGTGTAGTAGTAGTCCGCGATCTGGCAGACGTTGACGTTCATGCGGGTCAGCTCCTGGCCGTTGGTGAACACCGCCTTGAAGTCGTAGACGCAGGCGCCCGAACCGTCGTCGATGTTGATCTGCAGGCTGTTGCCGTTGCCCAGAACGTCGGCGCCCAGGATATCCTCTTCCCAATCGGATTTGCGCGAATCCGACGCGTAGAACTCCCGCATCGTCCAGCCGGTCTGGTTGTGGATGTTCACCCGGCGGTTCTGGCCGTCGCGCGACTGGACCTGGATTACCTGGAATTTGTCGGACGGCGCCGGTGCGGCGCCCGTGGTGCCGACGGCGACGACGCCAAGGGCGGCGGCGGCGAGCGCGAAGCGCGCGATGGTCTTGAAAGCGGTCATGTCGGTCTTCCCCAGCAATTCCGGCGCTCCTCCAGCGTCGGCGAGAACCCTTTATGTCAGCGTTCTTCGAAATGCGCACCTGACGACGTCTGACAGGGGATTCGTCGGCGCGGGCGCACAAGGTCTTGCAGGAGGGGGGGTCTTTCCCATATCGGCTGCAACCGTCGGAAAACCCCGCAAACCGTGGGGCTTTCGGACGGATTGAACATTGAACCCTGGATACAGGGGCGGTCACGCGCGGCGCTTCGCTCCAAAAGGCCGCCGCATCGCCCGCTGAATGGAGTGAAAGACAAGCCCATGGCCAAGATCATCGGCATCGACCTCGGGACCACCAACTCTTGCGTGGCCGTCATGGACGGCAAGAACCCCAAGGTCATCGAAAACGCGGAAGGCAACCGCACGACCCCGTCGGTCGTCGCCATCCAGGACAACGGCGACGTGCTGGTCGGCCAGCCCGCCAAGCGCCAGGCCGTCACCAATCCCACCAACACCTTCTTCGCCATCAAGCGCCTGATCGGCCGCAACTTCACGGATCCCGTGGTGGCGAAAGACAAGGACATGGTGCCCTATGACATCGTCAAGGGACCGACCGGCGACGCCTGGGTGAAGGCCCACGGCAAGGACTATTCGCCCCAGCAGGTCTCGGCCTACACCCTGGGCAAGATGAAGGAGGCCGCAGAGGCCTACCTCGGTGAAACCGTCACCCAGGCCGTCATCACCGTCCCGGCCTATTTCAACGACGCCCAGCGTCAGGCGACCAAGGACGCCGGCAAGATCGCCGGCCTCGAGGTCCTGCGCATCATCAACGAGCCCACTGCGGCCGCCCTGGCCTATGGTCTGGACAAGAACGACGGCCAGAAGATCGCCGTCTACGACCTCGGCGGCGGCACCTTCGACGTCTCGATCCTCGAGATCGGCGACGGCGTCTTCGAGGTGAAGTCGACCAACGGCGACACCTTCCTCGGCGGCGAGGACTTCGACCTGCGCCTGGTCGACTACCTCGCTGACGAGTTCAAGAAGGAGCAGGGCGTCGACCTGCGCTCCGACAAACTGGCCCTGCAGCGCCTGAAGGAAGAGGCCGAAAAGGCCAAGAAGGAACTGTCCTCGGTCAGCCAGTACGAGGTCAATCTGCCGTTCATCACCATGAACGCCTCGGGCCCGCTGCACCTGAACATCAAGCTGTCGCGCGCCAAGCTGGAGGCCCTCGTCGATGATCTGGTCCAGCGCACCATCGAGCCCTGCGCCAAGGCGTTGAAGGACGCGGGCATGAAGGCCTCGGACATCGACGAAGTGGTGCTGGTCGGCGGCATGACCCGCATGCCGATGGTCCAGGAAGCGGTGAAGAAATTCTTCGGC
>JBBRFV010000126.1:0-7086 GCA_038241335.1 Caulobacterales bacterium
AGGGCCAGGCCAGCGGCGACGCGCGAGGCGGCCTCGACGGCGTCAGGCTCAAGATCGCGCCGGCCGGGCTCCATGGTGGCGCCGATGGCGACGCCGCCCTCGCCCGGCGCGACATAGACGCCGGGCGCACGCACCACTCGCGACGGCGCCAGAACCGCGACGGTCGTGATCTGGCCCCGGATCGGGGTGATGGCGGCCACCGCGCTCGAGACAGCGTCCGGGAGGCCCTCGACGGGGTCGGCCGCGCCGGTCGCCAGCACCACGGCGGGCGCGAACCAGACGCGCCCGTCCTCTGTCTGCACCCGCCAGCGAAGACCGGCCGGCTCCAGCCGCGCAACCCGGCCCCGGACCTGGGTGGTCCCGCTCGCCCGCGCCAGCGCCGCCAGGGCGGACGGCACGTCGATGCGCCAGTCGTCGGGGGTGACGAGGCCCTCGTCGGTCGGACTGGCGGAAAAGCCCAGGGCGCGCAGGCGGTCGATAGCCGCTTCCACGTCGGCGCCACGCCACTCGGCCCCCTCGCGGTGCAGGGCCAGGCCGTGAGCGACGGCGAAATCCGGCCACAGGTCGCGGGCGGTGCGCAGCAGGTTGGCGCGCTCCGGTCCAGCTTCTTCCAGCAGGCTTTCGAGGGCCGGGGCGATCATGCCAGCCGCCACGGCGCTGGCGTTGGCGACGCCCGGATCGACGACGGTCACGGCGTGGCCGCGCGCGCCAAGCTCCGCCGCTGTGCAGAGGCCGAGCACGCCGGCGCCGATGACGATCACGTCGGGAGAGGAAGTCACCGGCGATCAGATCGACCGCCGGCGCTCCGAAAGCAAGCCTACTCGGCGGCGATGGCCGCCCCGCGCTCCGCGTCGATGCGCGCCGTGAGGGCCGTATGCTGATCCCACAGGGCCTGCGGCAGGCGTTCGCCGAACCGCTCATAGAAGGCGGGGATCAGGGCGGCTTCCTCGGCCCAGACCTGGGCGTCGACATCCAGAAGGGTCGACAGGTCGGCGTCCGACAAGGACAGGCCAGACAAGTCCAGCGATTCCCGGGTCGGGACCCGGCCGACCGGGGTGTCGATGGCGTCAGCCTCGCCGTCGAGGCGCTCCGAGATCCACTTCAGCACGCGCGCGTTGTCGCCGAAGCCCGGCCACACGAACTTGCCGTCCTCGCCCTTGCGGAACCAGTTGACGAAATACAGGCGCGGCAGCTTGGCCGCATCCGTACGCCCGCTCATCGACAGCCAGTGGGCGAAATAGTCGCCCATGTTGTAGCCGCAGAAAGGCAGCATGGCGAAGGGATCGCGGCGCAATTCGCCGATGGCGTTCTCGGCCGCGGCGGTGCCTTCCGAGGCCACTGTCGAGCCCATGAAGACGCCGTGCTCCCAGTCGAAGGCCTCGGTGACCAGCGGCACGGCGGACGCGCGGCGGCCGCCGAACAGGATGGCCGAGATCGGCACGCCCGTGGGATCTTCCCATTCCGGCGCGATGGTCGGGCACTGGCTGGCCGGGGCGGCGAAGCGAGCGTTCGGGTGAGCAGCGGGTTCGCCCGAGGCCGTATCGTGGGCCGCGCCCTTCCAGGTGGTCAGGCCCTCGGGCGCGTCCTTGGTCAGGCCTTCCCACCAGACGTCATTGTCGGCTGTCAGGGCGGTGTTGGTGAAGACCGTGTTGGTGGCCAGGGTCGTCAGGGCGTTCTGGTTGGTGTTGCGGCTGGTGCCCGGCGCGACGCCGAAGAAGCCGGCTTCCGGGTTCACCGCGTAGAGGCGGCCGTCGTCGCCGAAGCGCATCCAGGCGATGTCGTCGCCGATCGTCTCGGCCTTCCAGCCCGGGATAGTCGGCTGGAGCATGGCCAGGTTGGTCTTGCCGCAGGCCGAAGGGAAGGCCGCGGCGACGTATTTGGCGCGGCCCTTCGGATCGGTCAGCTTGAGGATCAGCATATGCTCGGCCAGCCAGCCCTCGTCGCGGGCCATGACCGAGGCGATGCGCAGGGCATAGCATTTCTTGCCCAGAAGGGCGTTGCCGCCATAGCCCGAGCCGTAAGACCAGATCTCGCGCGTCTCGGGATAGTGGACGATCCACTTCTGCTCGTTGCAGGGCCACGGCACATCGGCCTGGCCCTCGGCCAGCGGCGCGCCGAGGGTGTGGACGGCGGGCACGAAGACGCCGTCGTCGCCCAGCACGTCGAGCGCCGGCTGGCCCATACGGGTCATGATGCCCATCGACACGGCGACATAGCCACTGTCAGTGATCTCGACGCCGAGGGCGCTGATCTTGGAGCCCAGCGGGCCCATCGAGAAGGGCACGACGTACATGGTGCGCCCGGCCATGCAGCCGTCGAACAGGCCGTTCAGGCGGGTGCGCATCTCGACCGGATCGGCCCAGTTGTTGGTCGGGCCAGCGTCGATCTCATTGGCCGAGCAGATAAAGGTGCGGCTCTCGACGCGAGCCACGTCCTTGGGGTCCGAGGCGGCGTAATAGCAGCCCGGGCGCTTGACCTGATCCAGTTCCTTCAGCGTGCCCCGGGCGATCAGGTCGGCGGCGATGACGGCCTTCTCGGCCTGCGAGCCGTCGCACCAGTGGACGCGGGCGGGCTTGGTCAGGGCGGCGATCTGCTCGACCCATGCGATCAGGCTGGCATGGTTGGTGGGGGCCGGGCGCAGGCCCGCAATCGAGGCGTCGGTCACGCGAACTCTCCTGAACATCGGCCCGGCGGTCTGACGCCCCCGTGGCCATCCCTTTGCGCAGCTATCACGCAATGTTTCAGCCGAAATGGCATTGAAGCGAACGCGGCGTCAACCGATGCACGTTTCAACCTCTTGCGACCGGGGGACGGACCGGTCGCTGCATATTTCCATTCAAGGCGAGGCCGTTCGCGGGTATCCCGACGGCCATGCAGACGCCCGACCGTTTTGAAGCCCGACCCGCCGGCGCCCTCGCCTCTCCGGCCACAGCGCGCAACACGGCGCCGATTCTGGCGGTGCTCAGGTCGCACCTGCCCACGCGTGGACGGGTGCTGGAGATCGCGGCGGGATCGGGAGAGCACGCCGTCGCCTTCGCCGGCGCCCTGCCCGGTCTCGACTGGATGCCCAGCGACCCGTCGGCCGAGGCGCGAACCAGTATCGCGGCCTGGGGCGACGCAGCGGCCCTGCCGAACCTGCAGGAGCCGCTGGCGCTCGACATGCAGGACGAAGCCGGCTGGCCGGAGGGGCCGTTCTCGGCCCTCGTCTGCATCAACATGATCCACATCAGCCCCTGGGCCGCGACCGAGGGCCTGATGCGGCTGGCCGGGCGGGCGCTGACGCGGCCGGGCGGGTTGCTGGTCCTGTATGGACCGTATCGCGAGGCGGACGTGCCGCTGGCGGCCTCCAACGCGGCGTTCGACGACAGCCTGAAGGCCCGCGATCCGGCCTGGGGGTTGCGCGACCGGGACGCCGTGGTCGAGGCGGCCAGGGTCGAAGGACTGGCCCTGACCCTGCGGGCGGCCTTGCCGGCGAACAACCTGATGCTGCTGTTCCGGCGGGTGTGATAGAGCCCGCGGCATGAGCTTCACCCGCACCTACGACGGCCCCGAGCCGGTCCGGATCAACAAATGGCTGGGCCAGAGCGGCGTCTGCTCGCGGCGCGAGGCCGACGCCCTGATCGCCGACGGTCTGGTCTCGGTCGATGGCGAGGTGGTCACCGACGCGGGCCGCAAGCTGGAGCCCGGCCAGACCCTGACGTTGAGCGACAGCGCCACCGCAGTCCTGGCCGAGGGCGTGACCATCGTCATGCACAAGCCACTGGGCTTCGTCTCGGGCCAGCCGGAGCCGGACAAGATCCCGGCGGTGCGGCTGATCACCGAGGCCAACCGGGTCGGGCCGGGCGTGGTTCCGGCCGACGACCACTCCCTGCCCCCGATCGGGCGGCTGGACGAGGACTCCCGCGGCCTGCTGCTGCTGTCTTCGGACGGGGTTGTGGCCAAGGCGGTGATCGGGCCGCAATCTGATCTGGACAAGGAATATCTGGTCCGCGTCGTCGGGGATGTGACCGAGAACAAGCTGAAATTACTGCGTTTCGGCCTGATGCTCGACGGGCGCCAGCTCAAGGCGGCGCGGGTCAGCCGGATGGAATCCTTCCGCCTCAAATTCATCCTGCGCGAGGGCCGCAACCGGCAGATCCGCCGGATGTGCGAGATGGTCGATCTCGAGGTCATCGACTTGATCCGTGTACGGATCGGGCCCCTGCATCTGGACAACCTGCCCGAGGGCCGCTGGCGGATGCTGACGGCGGACGAGCGGACGGCGTTGGTCGGCTGACTGGACTCTCTGGACTCGAAAAAACAGGGTCCGGAGAGTCCAGAGAGTCCAGATGGGGTCGGCGGCCGGGGTCGATGTCAAAGACCGAAGAGACCACCCTAACGGCCTGGCCCGTCAGAATCGGACGTAGCCATCGTCTCCGGTCGCTTATCTTCCGGGAATCGGCATGACCGGCATCACGTCCACAGCGTCGCCGGGAAAGATGGAAAAGTGGGGATGGCCCTCGAACATCCGGGCCGCTGCATCATGCGAGGGCGCCCGAACGATGACAAAGGCGGACAGCTGGTTGCTGACGTCGGCCACGCCGTCGTTGGAGACCCGCCTGGTTTTCCCCAGCGGTCCGCCCGTATCGACGAGGGCACCCTTGTGCGTCTCCATCCATGCGGTCCAGGCCGCCATACCGGCCTGCACCTTCGTGTTGCGCTCATCCTCGCTCATCGCGTTCCACGCGGCGCCACGCGGGCCGGACGGGCTGCCGGTGAAGACGGCCATAAAGGTGTTGTCGCTCATGAGCTGTTCCTTGCGCGCGAGAGGGATGGGTTGGATGCGTTCAGCCGGCCGCCAGCGCGGGGTCGGCGAGCTCGGCGGCCTTGAACGGCTTCATCTGGTCGGCCAGGGCGCGCCGGAAGGCGGGACGGGCCTCGCAGCGGGCGAGGTAGTCGGCCAGGGCCGGATAGTCGGCGACGATGGCGGTGTGGCGCAGGTCGCGCAGGACATGGGTCATGAGGATGTCAGCGGCGCTGAACCGGTCGCAGGCCAGCCACCGGCGCTCGCCCATAGCGGTCTGGAGGTCCGCCAAGCGGCGGCGCACGAATTCCTCGACCTCGGGCCGGCGTTCCTTCGCCCAGGCCTTGTCGGCGTGGAACAGATCGATGCCGGCCAGCTGGCCGACCCAGGGCTCGATGCTGTTGGAGGCCGCGAACAGCCAGGTCATGACCATGGCCCGCCCGGCCGGATCGGCGGGCATCAGCTGGTCGGAGTGTTCGGCGATCCACAGCACGATGGCCCCGGACTCGAACATCTCGACCTCGCCGTCGCGATAGGCCGGCACCTGGCCGAACGGCTGCAGCGCGCGATAATCCGACGTCGCCGTATCCTCGAAGCCCAGCAGATGATCGTCATAGGCGAGCCCCGCCTCCTCCAGCGCCCAGCGGACGCGGATGTCGCGGACCGAGCCTTGGGCGAACGGCGGGACCCATTTGAAGGCGCTGACGCGGATCATGGCGGACTCTCCTGAACACCCGGCCGCGTCGTGACTGCGCGGTCTTGACTGAAAGGTTGATATCAACATATATAAGGCCGTGTCAAATCCCGCGCCCTACGCCACCACCCTGCATGTGAAGGATCACTGCCTGTGCCTGCACGCCCAGCGGGCGGCGCGGCGTCTGTCGCGGCGTTTCGACGAGGCGTTCCGGCCGCTGGGGGTCACCAGCGGCCAGTTCTCGCTGTTGAACGGCCTGAACCGGCCCGAGCCGCCGACCATCGGCGCCGTCGCCGAACTGCTGGCCATGGATCGCTCTACGGTGACGGCCAACCTCAAGCCGCTGGAGCGGATGGGGGCGGTGACCCTGGCGGTCGACGCCAGGGACCGGCGCAGCCGCCGCCCGGCCCTGACCGACGCCGGCCGCGCCCTGCTGGCGGCGGCGACGCCGATCTGGATCCGCGAACATGCGGCGCTGGAGGCGACCATGGCCGACGGCGGCGACACGTTGCGCACCGGGCTGAGGGCGCTGGCCTGACCCCGACCGGCAGGGGGTTCAACGGCCCGGAACGAAACCGCCGGCCCCGCCTTGCTTCATCAGAGGTGACGACGATGGCGAAATACGCCCTGGGCGACCATGTCGGCTGGAATTCCGAGGCCGGACCGGTCAGCGGACGGATCATCAAGGTCCATTTTCGCGACTTCGACTACAAGGGTCATCCGCGCCGGGCCTCGGCGGACGCGCCGCAATACGAGATCAAGAGCGACAAGACCGACCACGTGGCGGCCCACAAGGAAGACGCCCTGACCCGGCTCGACTGATGGCGACAGGGTTCACCACCATCGGCCATTCGACGCGGGGGCTGGAGGAATTCCTCGGCATGCTGCGCGAGGCGCAGGTCGATCTGCTGATTGATGTACGGTCGTTTCCGCGCTCACGCACCAACCCGGCGTACAATATCGACACCCTGCCCGCCGCGCTCGAGCCGGTGCAGATCGGCTATAGCCACTGTCCCGACCTGGGCGGGCGGCGCGGGCGACAGGCCGGGGTCGACGACGACGTGAACGCCCTGTGGCGGGTGCGCAGCTTTCACAACTACGCCGACTATGCGCTGGGCGAAGCGTTCGGCGCCGCATTCGATGACCTGGTCCGGCTGGGCGGCGAGCGCCGCGTGGCCCTGATGTGCGCCGAGGCGGTGTGGTGGCGCTGTCACCGGCGGATCATCACCGACTATCTGCTGCTGAACGGCCACCCGGTGGCCCATCTGATGGGGCCGGGACAGACGGAGGCCGCGACGCCGACTCCCGGGGCGGCGCCGACCGGGGCGGGCAAGGTGGTCTATCCGGCGGGGTGACGGGTTCATCGGAAGGCGACCGGAAGATTTCTCTTCGCCCACGCGCCGAAAACCGTACGGCGGAAGACACTTCGCGCGCCGGAAGTGTCTGAATCGACGACGGTTCCGGGCCAGCCCGAAAAAGGCTAAGGGAGGCCGATGACCACCGTAGACGAACTGATCAACGAAGCCTTTGTCCAGACCGTGCTGGCCGCGTATAACGACTGCATCAAGATCCTGATCCTGGACGGCGCCCTGACCTATATGAGCTAGGG
>JBBRFV010000127.1:0-7076 GCA_038241335.1 Caulobacterales bacterium
CTGCTGGGCGACAGCTTCCATGACTCGAAGTCGGTGGGACGGATGGCGGCGGAGGACCGGGTGCGGCTGGACCGGCTGGCGACGGGCCGCGACTGGATCTGGCTGGAGGGCAACCACGACATCGCCGCCCTCGCCGGCGCCTTGGACGACCTGCCCGGCGAGGTCGTCGAGACGATGCAGACCGGCGCGCTGCGCCTGATCCACGAGCCGCAAGCCGGCGCCGCCCCCGGCGAGATCGCCGGTCACCTCCATCCCGCCGCCCGCGTCGCCGCCCACGGCCGAAGCGTCCGCCGCCCGTGCTTCGTCACCGACGGTCGCCGCACGGTCCTGCCGGCGTTCGGCGCCTTCACCGGCGGACTCGACGTCAAGGACCCGGCCATCGCCGGGCTGTTCCCGGACCCGCCAATGGCGGCCGCGCTGGGCCAGGACCGGGTGCATGCGCTGGCTTGGGAGACTTTGCGGTAGTATCTTGTATAACAAGATACCGTGCATTACACGCTTCCCTTGGGTCGCGGCTTGGCGGCCGACTGTGGAGACGATGAGCATGGCCTTTCGGATAGCCGCTGCATTCGTCAGCCGTGAACGGCGCTTACGGAACGGATGGTGGATCGCAGCCTTCCTCGCCGCCGTGGCCGCGCTCTTGGTCCCGACCATCCTCCTGTTCGCCCGGCTGGACGCTGAGGTGTCGATCTGGATGCAGCTGTTGATCCTCGCAGGGGCGACCGCAGCGATTCAGCGATTGCGCCGCAAGCCCGTCACGGAGGTAACCGGGACCTTGGACCTGCGCTGGGGTCGCCAGCTGTTCGCCGGACTGGCCTTGGGCGCGGCGTTGATGCTGCTTCCAGCGTTGTTCCTGACCGTGGGCGGATGGGTAGGCTGGCAGCTCGCCTTGCCCAGCTGGTCGGCGGTATCCTCCGGGCTCATCCTGATGGCCGGCGTCGCTGTCGCCGAAGAATTGCTGTTCCGGGGCGTGCTGTTCCAGCGCCTCATCGACGGCGTCGGCGTCTGGCCAGCCCAGCTCCTTGTCGCGGCCCTTTTCGTCCTTACACACATGGACAACCCCGGCATGGAGGGATCGACCGTCCTGTGGGCAGGGGCCAACATCTTCCTCGCCTCGGTCTTGTTCGGCTCGGCCTATGTCAGGACCCGCAGCCTGGCGCTGCCGATCGGCATCCATTTTATGGCCAACGTCACCCAAGGTGTCATTCTCGGTTTCGGCGTCAGCGGAAATGCCGAGCCGAGCCTGATGACGCCCCGCTTCCTCACCGACATGACATGGCTGACCGGCGGCGAGTTCGGCCTCGAAGCCAGCCTTCCGGGGTTGATCGTAGTGATCCTGACCGTGACGGCCCTGATCGTCAGCGGGAGGGCGAAGGCGGCACAGATGGGATCGGTGCGGAGTTGAGGGCTGGTGCCGGGTCAGCTTTCAGCAGCGCGTTCGACGCCCCCTCGATCCGCTCCTCCAGCGTCGCCATGAAGACGTCGCGCTTCAGACCCGCAGGTATGGCCGGCAGGAATTCGAACACGATCGTCCCTGGATAGCGCCGGAACCCGTGCGCGGGCCAGTGGACGCCGGAGTTGGTGGCCATGGGGGTGCAGGGGCAGTCGAGGTCGCGGTAGAGGGCGGCGATGCCGGGCTTGTAGTCGGGCGTGGCGCCGACCGGGGCGCGGGTGCCTTCGGGGAAGATCAGCATCTGGCGTCCCTCGGCGAAACGGACGCGGGCCTGACGGACCATGTCCTTCAACGCCTTGGAGTGGGCCGAACGGTCGACCGCGATCATCTTCGTCTTGGTCGCGAACCAGCCGAAGAAGGGCAGCGGGGCCAGTTCCTTCTTCATGATGAAGCAGTTGTCGGGAAGCATGGCGAAGGGGGCGATGACGTCCAGCATGCTCTGGTGCTTGCCGGCGATCAGACAGGCCCCGACCGGGCGATACTCCAGGCCGCGGAACTCGACCTTGACCCCGGCGACCCAGCGCAGGCCGAACAGGCAGAAACGGGCCCAGTTGCGCACCACCCACATGGCCTGGCGGTAGGGCATCAGCAGGGCCGGCGACAGGCCGACGGCGAACAGGGCCATCGACAGATAGAGCCAGACCACGAACAGCAGCGACCGGATCGTGGTCACGTCAGGCCGCCTTCTCGCGTGCGGCGGCGACGGGCGCGGCCTTGTGGTCGCCGCCGGTCAGCTTGCCGACCCCGGCGCGGCCCAGGGCGGCGAGGTATTTCATGTATTCCAGCGTCATGCGCCGGGCGGTGACCGCGGCCTTCCACCAGCGCGAATTGTCCAGCGACGGCGTCTCGACCGCAAAGGGGGTCAGCTTCACCCCCGGCGCGGCGGCGTGGATCTCCAGCAGGGCGCGGGGCATGTGGTAGTCCGAAGTGACGACGATCAGGCTGTCGTACTTCTTGCCGCGGGCCCATTCGGCGATTTCCTGGGCGTTGCCAACGGTGTCCTCGGCCTCGAAACCGAGGTCGACGCAGCAGTTGAACAGCTTGTTGGACCCCGGCGTCAGGGCGCGCAGCTCCTGGCGCCGCACCTCGCGGTTGACCCCCGAGATCAGCACCCGCTTGCCCTTGTCCTGCTCGAGCAGGCGGATGGCGGCGTTGACCCGCTCGGCCGACGGGCCGGTCAGGGCCACGATGGCGTCGGCGCGCGCCGGCTCGGGCGCGGGCGTGAAGCCACGCACCCGTTCGGCGAAGGCGAACAGGCCAATCAGCCAGATCAGCGCCAGAATGGCGATGAAGGTCAGGAACTTCATGCCGTTAACCTAGCGACGCCTTCTCATCCTCGCCAGCGCCGTGATGCGCGCAGCGACAAGCGCCACCGTAGCCGCCAGCAACGGACATGGCGAGAGGATCAGCACATCGCTCCACGCCAGCGGCAGAGCGGGCGTCAGTCCCTGGGTCCCGCCGAGGAGACGCAAGCCGGCGACCAATCCCATGGCGACCAGGGAGCCGATCGCCCCGGCCCCGGCGGCGAGAAGGCCGTAGCGTCGCATGTAGAGGCCGGCGATCCGGCCGTCGGTCGCCCCGTTCAGGCTCAGGGTCGCGATCACCGACGTCTGCGCCGCCATGCCCGCGCGCACCGCATAGGCGACCGCCGCCCCCGCCGCCCCCGCCGTCAGCAGGAAGGCGGCGACGGACAGCAGGGTGATCAGGCCGGCCGAACGCTCGACTTCGCCGCGCCACAGGCTGTGGTCGTCGACGCTGGCGTCCAGTCCAGCCTCGGCCAAGGCCCGACCCAAGGTCACGGCGCTGGCGGGCGCCGCGCGATCGAGCCGCACGGTGACGAGATAGGGGATGGGCAGGTCCGGCAGCACCGCGTCTCCGACCCAGGGGCGCAGCAGCGCCTCGGCGGTCTTGCGGTCCATCGCCTCGGCCTCGGTCACGCCCTTGACCCCGGCCAGGGTCTCGGCGGCCCGCGCGGCCGCCTCGGCCCCGGTTTCACCCACTCGGGGCCGGACCTGGACGGTCGCCTCGGCCCCCAGACGCCGGGCCCAGCCGTGCGCGGCGCGATCGGCGGCCGCCGCCCCCACCGCCGCCAGACAGGCCAACAGGCACAGGACGGCGATCAGGGAGACCAGCCAGGGCTCGCCGCCCGCATCGCGCGGCAGAAGGGAATCGCGGCGGGCGAAACGGTCCCCGATCATGCCTCGCCCCCGCTCAGCCGGCCGCCTTCGAGCCGCAGGACGTCCGCGCCTGACCGCCTGGCCAGCGCCTCGTCATGGCTGGCGATGAGAACCGTCACCCCCAGGCCGTTCAGCGACTGGAACAGTTTCAGCAGGCGGTCGGCCATGCGGGCGTCGACGCTGCCGGTCGGCTCGTCGGCCAGAATCAGATCGGGGCCGGCGACCACGGCGCGGGCGATGGCCAGCCGCTGCTTCTCGCCGCCCGACAGGGCCGTCGGGCGGGCGTCCATCCGGTCGCCCAGGCCGACCCAGTCCAGCATCTCCTCGACCTCGGGCGTCCAGTCGGCTGCCTTGCGGCCCCCCTTCAGCCGCAGAGGCAGGGCGACGTTGTCGAAGACGCTGAGGTGATTCAGCAGGCGAAAGTCCTGGAACACCACCCCCATGCGCCGCCGGAAGGCTGGCAGCCGGTTGCGCGGGGCCGCGGCGGCCTCTTCGCCGAACAGTTCAAGCGTTCCGGCGGTCGGGCGGTCGGTCAGGGTCAGCAGGTTCAGCAGGGTCGATTTTCCCGCCCCGGACGGGCCGGTAAGGAAGTGGAAAGAGCCCGCAGGCAAAGTCAGGTTAACGTCCCGAAGCACGCCGGGCGCGTCCGCATAGCCGAAATCGACGCCGCGAAGACGGGCGACGGGCAAGGCGGAGGCGGGTTCGGCGGCGCGGCGGGGCGAAACGGACATCGATTTTGGATCAGGACGCGGCCGGAACGCCGCGACGGGAGGGGGCGAAGAGCCTCGCAGTCAGCGACATGATACTGACCTGCCCGTCCTGCGCCACCAGCTATTTCACGCCTGACGAGGCGATCGGCCCCGGCGGCCGCGCGGTCCGCTGCAAGAGTTGCCGCCACACCTGGCGCGCCACCCTGGAGGAGCCGCTCGAACTGGACGAGGCGCCCGCGCGGATCGGGCCCGAGCCCGCCGGTTTCGGCCGCCGCGAGGAGCCGACGACCGAATCGCTGGCCGAGACCCCCGCCCCGGAATTGCCCAAGGCCTTCCGCGCCCGCGCCGAGCAGCAGCGCCGCCTGCGCCGCGCCGCCGCCCATGGCGTGGTCTGGGCCGGCATCGCTTCCGGTTTCGCCGCCCTTCTGGCCTGCGCCTGGCTGTTCCGGGTCGATGTCGTCCAGACCTTCCCCAAGGCGGCCGGCGCCTATGCCGCCGTCGGCGCGCCGGTGAACCCCACAGGTCTCGATTTCGAGGCGCTCAGCGGCAAGGCCTCGCCCAACGATCCCGGCCGGGTGCTGGTGTCGGGCGCTATCCGCAATGTGCGCGACAACGAGGTCGTCGCCCCGCCGGTGCGCATCGCCCTGCTGGACGCCCACGGCGCCGAGATCGGCTTCGCCGTTGTGCGAATTGACGCCGCCCCGGTCCTGCCGGGCCGGGTGCAGGGCTTCGCCGCCTATATCGCCGACCCGGGCGGCAAGGGTCAGGGCATCGGCGTCGATTTCGCCGCCGTCGCCCCGGCCGAAGCCGCGCTACACGCGCCGGCGCGCCGGCCGGCGGCGGTCCGTCCCCTGCCCACGGCGGACCACGGCGGCCTGCGGCCGGCCCTGTCCCCGGCCGAAACCATGCCTCTCGACATGCAGCCGATCGACGCCGAACCCATCGAGGCGACCCCGGTCGAGACTCTCGCTCTCGACACGCAAGGGCCCGAGGCGGTATCCGCCTCGCATGGCTGACACCGTTCCCAAGCCCGCCCGGACCCCGACCGTCCTGCTGCCCGAAGCCGAGGTCCAGCGCATCGTCGCCGACCTGGCCGCCCGGATCGCCCCCGTCATCGACGACGAGACCGTCGCCGCCGTCCTCCTGACCGGCGGGCTGTGGTTCGCCGCGGACCTGACCCGGGCCCTGTCGCGCCTCGGCCGCAACGTCCGCTTCGACGCCCTGTGGCTGGCCTCGTACGGCGATGAACAGTCGAGCCGGGGACGGATCGACGTCTACGCCGACTTCCAGCGCTCGATCGAGGGGCGCCGCGTCCTGATCATCGACGACGTATTCGACACCGGCCTGTCGCTGGCCGAGGCGGTGCGGATCGCCACGCTGAAGGGCGCGTCCGAGGTCCTGACCGTCGTCTTCGCCAAAAAGCCCTGGCCCCTGCCCCGCGCGCCCGAGCCCGACTTCGTCGGCTGGGACGCCCCCAACCGCTTCCTGGTCGGCTACGGGCTGGATCACGCGGGGGCGTTGAGAGGCCTGCCGGATGTGTGCGCGCTGGATTGAGCTCAGGGATTAGGGATTAGGGATAGGATCAGGTTGGGTTAGACGGCGGATCGCCAAACAGTCCGCAATCCCTAATCCCTGATCCCCAATCCCTCACTTGAGCCAGTCCGCCTTCGGTTCCCGAGACCACATCTCGTCGTAGGTCGGGCGCGAGCGCACCACCGCCCAGCGATCCCCGTCGACCAGCACCTCCGGGACCAGCGGGCGAGAGTTGTACTCGCTGGCCAGCACCGCCCCGTAGGCTCCCGCGCTCATGAAGGCGACGAGGTCGCCCGCTTCCAGCGGCGGCAGCAGGCGATCACGGGCGAAGATGTCCGTCGACTCGCAGATCGGGCCGACGAGGTCGTGCAGGACAGCCTCGCCCGCGCGCGGCCGCACCGGGACCAGGTCGTGGAAGGCGTCGTAGAGGGCCGGTCGCATCAGGTCGTTCATGCCGGCGTCCAGCACCAGGAAGCGGCGGCCGTCGGCGCGGGCGTTGACCTGGATGACCCGGCTGAGCAGCACCCCGGCGTTGGCGGCCAGCAGGCGGCCCGGCTCGAACGCGGCTTCGACCTCCAGTCCGTCCAGCACACGGGCGCACAGGGCGACATAGTCGGCGATCGACGGCAGGTCCGTCTGGCCGTGATAGGGCACGCCCAGGCCGCCGCCGAGGTCGAGGCGGCGAACCACCTGACCGCGCGCACGCAGGATCAGGACGACCTCGCGCAGGGTTCGGAAGGCGGCCTCCATCGGCGCCAGCGTCGTGATCTGGCTGCCGATGTGGCAGGCCAGACCGACGGGGGTGAGGTGAGGCGAGGCGGCGGCGCGGGCGTAGAGCTCAAGCGCCTCCTCGACCGGAACGCCGAATTTGTCGGTCTCCCCGCCCGTGGTGATCTTCGCATGCCCGCCGGCGCCGATGTTCGGGTTGACCCGCACCGCGATGGCCGGAGTTGCGCCCTTCGACGCCGCGACCGCGATCAGCCGCTCCAGCTCGGCGCCGCTCTCGACGTTGATCTGGCGCACCCCGACGGCGATGGCGAAGGCCAGTTCGGCGTCGGTCTTGCCCACGCCCGAGAAGATGATGCGGTCGCCGGGAACGCCCGCGGCCAGCGCCCGCCGGATCTCGCCCTCGGACACGGTGTCGGCGCCGCAGCCCGGCCGGGCCAGGGTCGCCAGCACCGACAGGTTCGAGTTGGCCTTGAC
>JBBRFV010000128.1:0-7027 GCA_038241335.1 Caulobacterales bacterium
CCGTCGGTCGGGCTCAGCTCGACAACGGCCGAATAGACGATATCGACGTCACCGGTCCCGGTGAACAACAGGCGGCGCTCGTCGGAGCCGGGGTCGTCCCGGCGCGTGACCTCGCCCGGAGGGCTGATCCGCAGCTTTTCCTCGCTGACCGACTGGGTCGGGGTCCGCGCGACCTCGAGCAGAAGCAGGACTTCGGCCGGTTCCGGGAAGCGATAGGCGAGACTGGCCTGGACCAGCAGACGCATGGGGCGGTCTCCAGGGTGGAAGGGGCGGCGTGTCGAGCCGCGTCTGTAAACGAACCGGAGGGCCGAACGGCGCCGCGGCGGAGGCTGCTGCTAGCAGCCGGACGCGCCCGTGTCGCGGCCCGCGTCGAGATCGCCATTGACACGGCGGGGCCCCTGCCGCCGATGGCGGGGATGGTCAGGAAGACGACGCCCGCCCGCAAGTCGCTGTCGTCGGCGAATCTCGCCGTGCTCGGCGCCGACCGGCTGGCCGACATGCTGGTCGCGGTCGCGGCCGGCGACGCCAACTGGAAACGCCGGCTCAAGCTGGAGCTGGCCGCCGAGGTCGGCGCGCCCGACCTGGCGCTCGAGATCGACAAGCGGCTGGCGCTGCTGGCGGGCGGAAAGACCCGGGTGTCGTGGCGCAAGCGGCCCGATCTGATAGAGGACCTGCAGATCCATCGGCGCGCCATCGTCGACCGGCTCGCGCCGCTGGACGCGCGGCTGGCCCTCGACCGGCTGGTCGCCTGGTTCGATCTTCACGCCGGGCTCGTCCTGCGGGTCAAGGACCCCAAGGGTGAACTGGCCGAACTGTTCTTCGACGCGGCCGGCGATCTGGCGGTGGTCGCCTCCAGCGTCGAGCCGGTGGTCGCCACGCCCATCCTGTTCGAGGCGCTTCAGACCCGGCTGTCCGACTGGGGCGGCTGGATCGGACGGGCGGCGCCGGCGCTGTCCCGGCCCCATGCCGCCGATCTGCTGGCGGCGCTGACGGTGAATCGGGCCAGGCCGACGGGACGGCTGGCGCTGGTGGTGCGCAAGCTGGCCGACCGCGCCGGCGACCTGCAGGCCTGGATCGAATCCATCCCCGAAGAGGAGCGCCGCACGCCCGAGATCGGCGCCCTCATCGCGACCCGTCTCGCCGAGGCGGGTCAGGCCGCCGAGGCGAGGGCGGCGCTGGAAACGTCCCGACCCCGCCTGCCGGACCCGGCCCTGTGGACCCGCCCGGGCCGCCCGCCGCCGGCGCCGGATGTGTCTGACGCCTGGGAGGAAGCCGGGATCGTCGTGCTGGAGGCGGAAGGCCGCGCCGACGACGCCCAGGCCGCGCGCTGGGCCGCGTTCGAACGGACCCTGTCGGCGGCGCAGCTGAAGGCCTTCGTCGCCCGTCTGCCCGATTTTGAGGATGTGGAGGCGATCGACCGCGGTTTGGCCGTCGCGGCCGCCTGGCCCGATCCGATGCGGGCGCTGGCCTTCCTGATGGACTGGCCGGCGCTGCGGGAAGCCGCGGACATGGTGGTTATCCGCGCCGAGGCGATCAATGGGGCGGCGGAGGCGGTTCCCCTGTGGGCGGCCCGGCTGGAGGCCCGCTATCCGACGGCGGCGCTGGTGCTGGTCCGGGCCCGGGCGCGGGCCCTGGCTCGCCAAGGATCCGGTTTCGCCGAGGCTGTGCGGGCGCTGACCGCCGAGGCTGCGGTTCTGGCCGCCGCGCCGGGCGTCAGCGGACTCCCCACCCATGCGGCCTTCATCGACGAGATCGAAGCCCTGTCGGCGCCGCAGGGCCGGCGTTTCTGGCGCTGAACGCCGGCGCTACTGCGCCGTCCAGCCGCCGTCGATGGAGAAGCTGGCCCCGTTGGCCGAGGCGCCGAGGTCACTGACCAGATACAGGAAGATGCCCGCCAGTTCGTCGGTGGTGACAAAGCGTTTTGTCGGCTGGGAGCCGAGGATGACCTCCTTCAGGATGGCCTCCTTCGACATGCCGCGGGTGCGGGCCTGATCGGCGATCTGTTTCTCCACGATCGGCGTCTCGACATAGCCGGGGCAGATGGCGTTGCAGGTGATGTTGTCCTGCGCCAGCTCCAGCGCCACGGTCTTGGTGAAGCCGATCACCCCGTGCTTGGCGGCGACATAGGCCGACTTGAACGGGCTGGCGACCAGACCGTGGGCCGAGGCGACGTTGACGATCCGGCCACGGCCCTGGGCCTTCATGATCGGGATGGCGGCGCGGGTGGCGTAGAAGGTCGACGACAGGTTGACGGCGATGATCCGCTCCCACTGGTCCGAGGGAAATTTCTCCACCGCCTCGACGTGCTGGATGCCGGCGTTGTTGACCAGGATGTCCAGCCGGCCCAGCTGGTGCCGCGCGTAGGCGACCATGTCGGCCACCTCGTCGCCGCGCAGCATGTCGGCGCCGTGGTAGCGCACCCGCACGCCGCAACTGGCTTCCATCTCGGCGCGGGTGCGCTCGATCTCGGACGGGTCGCCCAGGCCGTTCAGGACTACATCGCCGCCGCGTGACGCCACGGCGCGGGCCAGGGCCAGGCCGATGCCCGAGGTCGAGCCCGAGATCACCGCCACCTGACCCTTCAGGTCGCCGATATCGCGGAACGGATGGGCCTCCGTGTCGGAACCCTCACCCCGTTTGGGCCACTGAAACATGCGTCCTACCCCGTTCTCGTCCGATGAGTTCTTGCCGACTCTGCCTTAGCCATACGCCAGGATCGCCGCCATGCTCAAGAATTTCCCGATCTGATGAATATCCAGTCCGTCTGGCTCGAGGCGGCCGGGTCAAACCGGTAGCCGTCGCGGTCGAAACACTTCAGCTCAGCGGCGCGTTCGATCCGTTCGTCGATGGCGAAGCGGGCCATCGCGCCGCGGGCCTTCTTGGCGAAGAAGGAGATGATCCGGCTCTCGCCATCCCTGGCTTCGCGGAAATGCGGCGTGACAACCGGAATCTTCAGCGCCCTGGCGTCCACAGCCCCGAAATATTCCTGGCTGGCGAGGTTGACCAGCGTCGGATCGGCCATGCCGTCGGCGTCTGCGTTCAGCTGTTTCGACAGCCGGTCGCCCCAGAAGTCGTACAGGCTGGCGCCCCGCCGCGTTTTCAACCGCGTGCCCATCTCGAGCCGGTAGGGCTGGATCCGGTCCAGCGGCCGCAGCAGGCCATACAGCCCGGACAGGATGCGCAGATGCTCCTGGGCGAAGGCCAGCCCGGCCGGATCGAGGTCGCGCGCCTTCAGCCCTTCATAGACGTCCCCGGCGAAGGCGAAGGCCGCCTGCACGCCGTCCGCCGAGTCGGGGTCGAAGGCCTGGAACCGCTCGTAGTTCAGCCGCGCCAGGTCATCCGAGAGGCTCATCAATCTTCGCAGTTCGGCCTTGGTCCGCCCCCGCGCCGTGCGCGACAGGCTGGCGGTGTCGTCGTGGAAACGCCGTTCCGACGCGGGCAGGGCAGGGTCGGCCTCGGCGAAATTCAGCCGCTTGGCCGGAGACAGGACGATCAGCAAGGCGAACTCCCATTGGATGGGGCGGGCATAGGCGCGTTCGGTGACGAATTGAACCGGTCCGGCGACACCGTATGCAGCCATTCGCAAACCGCCGGGTTACCGTTTCGGGCGTCCGTTCCCCCAGGATCGGATCAGATGATGCGAAGCGCCGACGAATGCAGGCGCAAGTCGGCCGAGATGCAACAGCGCGCTTTGGACGTCTCCGGTCCCCTGTATTTCGCTTCAGTGGCTGCTGATGGCGCGGGACTGGCGGGACCAGGCCAATCAGGCCGAGCGACAGGACCGCCAGCGGCCGGCCGCCTGACCTGTCTGCGCAGAAAAGACGACAACCCGACATAAGAAGCATAGAGCCGTCTGGCCGGCCGCGAACATTCTTGCGCCTGGGTCGGACCCCGCCCGAGCGATGACGCTGTTGATCCGCCACTCCGAGGACGCCCAGACGCTCGCCCAGGCGATCGTGAACACGATCCACGAGCCCTTGCTGGTGCTCGACGCGGGGCTGCACGTCCTCGCCGCGAGCCGGGCCTTCTACGAAGTGTTCAAGGTCGACCCCGACCACACGACCGGGCGCTTTGTCTACGATCTGGGCGACGGCCAGTGGAACATCCCGGCGCTGCGGCTCCTGCTCGAGACCATCATACCCGATCATGCGGCCATGGACGGCTTCGAGGTCGACCATGACTTCCCCGGCATCGGCCGCCGCACGATGCTGCTGAACGCCCGCAAGGTTTTGTACGACACCCGGGCGGACACGACCATTCTGCTGGCCTTCACCGACGTCACGGCCCGTCGCGCCATCGAGCAGGAGAAGGCCGAACTGCTCGAGCGCACCGAGGAACTGCTGAAGCAAAAGCAGATGCTGTTGCAGGAGATGCAGCATCGGGTCGCCAACAGCCTGCAGATCATCGCCAGCATCCTGCTGCTCAAGGCCCGCGCGGTCACGTCAGACGAAACCCGCCGCGATCTGCAGGATGCCCACCAGAGGGTGCTGTCGGTCGCCGAGGTGCAGACGCATCTCCACGCCTCGGGCGGCGTCGACCGGATCGCGGTCGAACCCTATCTGACCAAACTGTGCGGCAGTCTGGCGTCCTCCATGATCGCGGACGACAACCCGACCCGCATTGTCGTCGAGGCCGACGAAGGCTGGATCGGCTCCGACAAGGCCGTCAGCTTCGGCCTGATCGTCACCGAACTGGTCATCAACGCCATCAAATACGCCTTCCCGGTCGCCCGGACCGACGCCCTGGTCCGGGTCGCCTACCAGAGCGAAGGCGAGGACTGGGCGCTGGTCGTGAGTGACAACGGGATCGGTAAGAGTCCACCGCTCGCGTCTTACCGCTCGCGCGGTCTGGGCACCGCCATCGTCGAGGCTCTCGTGAAACAGCTCAACGCCCGGATCGAGGTCTCAACCTCGCCCGGCGTGACCGTGTCCATCAGCCGCACGGCCTGAGGGCTCGACGGCCCGCGCCCGCCGCCGCCGGAGAATGACGGTGTGATCAGGGTCGTCGCAAAGCCTGAATGTCGAGGGCATTTCAACGACAGACGCGAATAGGCGCCGGGATTGGGGGGGGGCGTGCTAGAGGTCGCGTGACGGTTATCGCCGGGCCTGCAATGGCTTATGCGCGGTCGTCAGGCTCATGGACGGCTTTCGCCCTGCGAGCCGCCACGACGCCGGGAAGGGCCTGTCATGGCTCCGCCACCCGCCGATTTGACCACATCCCTGGCCCTGGCCGTCATAGCCTCGTCCCAAGCGCCGCTGTTGCTGCTGGACGGCGATCTGAACGTGATCGCTGCGAGCGCATCCTTCTGCGCCTCGTTCGACCTCGACTCCGCCGCCGTGCGCGGTCGCTCGATCTTCAAGCTCGGGGCTGGCGAATGGGATATGCCTCGGCTGCGGTCCCTCCTGACTGCGGTCGGCGCGGGGGAAGCTGAGGTTTCGGCTTACGAACTGGACCTCGTCCGGCCCGGTCAGGACCCCCGCCGCCTGATGCTGAACACCCGGAAGCTGGAGTATTCGGAAAGCGTGGCGGTCCGTCTGCTGTTGACGATCACGGACCTGACTGACGCCCGCGCCGCTGAAAAGCTGAGGGACAATCTGGTCCGCGAGAAGGATATACTGCTTCAGGAGGTCCAGCATCGGGTGGCGAACAGCCTGCAGATCATCGCCAGCGTCCTGCTCCAGAACGCCCGCAAGGTTCAGTCCGAGGAGTCCCGTGGCCATTTGCGCGACGCCTCGCAGCGCGTTCTGTCCGTGGCGGCGATCCAGAAACAGCTGGCCCAATCGCGCCTGGGCGATGTGATTCTGAAACCCTATTTCGACCAGCTGTGCTCCAGCATCGGCGCGTCGATGATCGCTGATCATCAGCAGTTGCAAATCGAGGTCAGCGGCGATGGCAGCGCCACCAGCGCCGAGATTTCCGTCAGCCTCGGCCTGATCGTCACCGAACTGGTCATCAATGCGCTGAAGCACGCCTTCCCGGGCCACCGGAAGGGCGTGATCAGCGTCGACTATCACTCGGTGTTCGAGGGTTGGACCCTTTCCGTCTGCGACAACGGCGTGGGCATGCCCGGGGAAGGAAAAGAAACGGCCAAGCCGGGTCTGGGCACCAGCATCGTCGAGGCGCTGGCCTCTCAGCTGTCCGCCACGGTGAAGGTCGAGGACCTGAAGCCGGGAACCGGAGTTTCGATCCTCCACGTCCACGCGTCAGCGGCGCTGGACCGCGCGGCCGCTGCGGGCCTTCACGCGGTCTGACGCCCGCCCGTTCGCGGCCCTAGAACAGCACCCCCGGATTCATGATCCGCTTCGGATCGATCGCCCGGCGGATCGCCTGCATGGTGGCGATCTCGACGGGCGATTTGTAGCGCCGCGCCTCGTCGGTCTTGAGCCGGCCCAGGCCGTGTTCGGCGCTGATCGAGCCTTCGTAGCGGGCGACGATGTCGTGGACCAGCCTCGAGCCCTCCGCCAGTCGGTCCATGAAGGGGCCGCCGTCGGCGCCGAGGGGCCGCATGACGTCGTAGTGCAGATTGCCGTCGCCGACGTGGCCGAAGGCCGACACCCGCGCGCCGGGATGGAAGCGCTCCACCGCCGCCGTCGCCTCTTCGAGGAAGTCGGCGATGCGCGAGACGGGCACTGAGACGTCGAATTTCCAGCCGCCGCCCTCGGATTTCTGACCCGCCGACTGTTCCTCGCGCACCTTCCAGAAGGCGGCGCGCTGGGCCTCGTTCTGGGCCACGGCCGCGTCGGTGATCAGACCGGCCTCGAGCGCCTCGGACAGCAGCCGCTCTATGCCCGCCTCGGCCGCGCCCGGCTCGCCCGAGACCAGTTCGATCAGCACGCACCACGGTGGCGTCGACTCCAGCGGCTCGCGGGTGTCGGGCACGTTCTTGAGCACCAGCTCCAGCCCGATCCGCTTCATCAGCTCGAAGCCTTCGACCCCGCCGCCGGTCTCGGCCTTGGCCCGGGCCAAAAGCTCAATGGCCGCCTTGGGGGTCTCCAGTCCGACGACCGCCGTCGCCCGCGAGCGCATC
>JBBRFV010000129.1:0-6947 GCA_038241335.1 Caulobacterales bacterium
TCTGCGGCACAACTATCAACTGGCCACGTTGGATACCCACCTGGCTTTCGCGGCCCGCCTCCTCGGCGTGGCCTGCATCAATCCCGCCGATCCCGTCGGCGAACAGAAGAACTGAATGACACAGAACCCCAAAAGGCCGCCCGCCGGCCTCCCCGACGAAGAGACCCTCATCGCCTTCCTCCGCGAAGCCGGAACAGCCGAAAAAACCGCTATCGCGCGCCACTTCGGCCTCAAGGGCGGCGAGCGCCGGGCCCTGCGCGAGATGATCCGCGCCCTCGAAGAGGCCGGAAAACTGGGCAAGCGCGGCCGCAAGGGCTTCTCCGAAGTCGGCGCCCTGCCCCCCGTCGGCGTCGCCGATGTGGTCGAGCGCGACCTCGACGGCGAACTCTATGTGCGTCTTGTCGAGGCCTCGGCCGACGCCCCGCGCGCCCTGCTGATCCCCGACAACGGCGGCAAGACCGGCCCCGCCCCCGGCATGGGCGACCGCTGCCTGGTCAAATTCGCCCGCACTGAAGACGGCTGGGAAGCCCGGCTGATCAAGAAACTCGACGCCGGCGCCAACAAGGTGCTGGGCGTCATCCGCAAGTCCAACAAGGAGGTCCGGGTCGAGCCCGTCGACCGCAAGTCGTAGGATGTCCTGCTGGTCCCCCACGCCCAGGCCGAGGGCCTGCGCGACGGCGATCTGGTGCTGGCCGCCATCGAGAAGGGCGACCAGCGGTACGGGCCCAAGCGCGGCAAGGTGCTGGAGACCATTGGCCGCGAGGACGACCCTCGCGCCGCCTCCCTGATCGCCATCGCCACCCACAACGTCCCGATGGGCTTCTCCGAGGCCGTCGAGAAGGAGGCCGAGGATCAGGAGTTGCCGTCGCTGAAGGGCCGCGAGGACCTGCGCGACCTGCCGCTGATCACCATCGACCCCGCCGACGCCCGCGACCACGACGACGCCGTCTACGCCCAGCGCGACGAGGACCCGAAAAACGCCGACGGCTGGATCGTCTGGGTCGCCATCGCCGACGTCGCCGCCTACGTCCGGCCCGGCTCCAGCCTCGACCGCGAGGCGCGCGACAAGGGCAACTCGACCTACTTCCCCGACCGGGTCGAGCCGATGCTGCCCGAGCGGCTGTCCAACGGCTTGTGCAGCCTCAAACAGGGCGAAAACCGCGCCTGCCTGGCGGTGCGGATGGTCTTCGACAAGGACGGCCGCAAGACCGGGCACAAATTCCTGCGCGGTCTGATGCGGTCGAAGGCCAAGCTCAGCTACGAGCAGGCCCAGGCGGCCATCGACGGCGTCGAGAAGGGCGGCGGGACGGATGAGACGACCGGTCCGATCATGGACGCCATTCTCTATCCGCTGTGGAACGCCTATCGAACCCTGCTTAAGGGTCGGACCAAACGCAGTCCGCTGGCCATCGAAAGCCCCGAACGGCGTATCCGCATGACCCCGGCGGGCGAGATCGCCTCGATCGAGCCGCGCGTCAGCCTCGAGGCCCACCGGCTGATCGAGGAGATGATGATCCAGGCCAACGTCTGCGCCGCCGAGACCCTGGAGCAGAAGAAGACGCCCCTGCTCTACCGCGTCCACGAAGCCCCGAGCCAGGAGAAGCTCTTCAACCTGGCCGACTTCCTGCAGACCATCGACAAGCCCTGGAACAAGGGCGAACCGGCCACGACCCAGCGCTTCAACAAGCTGCTGGACGAGACCCGCGGCGGCCTGCACGCCGAGATCGTCAACGAAGTGGTCCTGCGCACCCAGATGCAGGCCATCTATGCGGCTGAGAACATCGGCCACTTCGGCCTGCACCTCGACCGTTACGCCCACTTCACCTCGCCGATCCGGCGCTATTCCGACCTGATCGTCCACCGCGGCCTGATCCGCGCGCTCGGCCTGGGCAACGACGGTCTGACCGACCGCGAGATCGCCGAACTGCCCGCCATCGCCGAACAGGTGACCATGACCGAGCGCCGCTCCATGGCCGCCGAGCGCGCCGCCATGGACCGCTACATGGCCGCCGTCCTTCCGGAGCGGGTCGGGGCCACCTTCCCCGGCCGCATCACCGGCGTGACCCGCTTCGGCCTGTTCGTGCGGCTGGAGGAGACAGGGGCCGACGGCCTGGTCCCCGTGTCCTCGCTGGGCAACGAGTATTTCACCCACGACGACCGCTCACACGCCCTGGTCGGCGAGCGCAGCGGCGCGCGCTGGAGCCTGGGGCGCAATGTCGAGGTCAAGCTGAAGGAAGCCACGCCCATCACCGGCGGCCTGGTGTTCGAGATGCTGTCCGAACCGGCGCCGCGCGACCCCAATGCTCCCGCGCCTCGGCTGGGCCAGCGCGCCCGTGGCCCCGGCGGCGGCGGCTTCCCCAAGCGCGGAAGCAGCCGGCCCGGCGGCCCCAAGCCGCCCAGCGGCGGACGGCCTTCGGGCGGGCTGAAGGGCGTGCGCAAGGGCAAGAAACGCTGAGTTACTGATTCGTCACGCTTTCGCCGCCCCGTTTCGGCTACCGTTCAGCCGGGGAGACCGTCGATGAACAATCTGAACCGCCCGCTGCTGGCCCTTCTGGGGGCGCTGTGCCTCGCCGCACCCGCCACGGCCAACGACACGGTCGCGTCTATGGGGACCGGCGGCCTGGTGCTGAGCCGCACCGAAGGCATCGAGATGCGGTCCGAGGATCTGTACGTCTCCGCGCGGGAGATCCGGGTCCAGTACCGGTTCTTCAATCGCACCGACCACGACATCTCGACCCTGATCGCCTTCCCCATGCCCGACATCGTCGGCCGGCCGGAGGGCGACATCGGCATCTCCGAGGCCGATCCGACGATGCCGACCCCCTTCACCACCGTGGTGGACGGCCGCCGCATCGTCACCAATGTCGAGCAGCGCGCCTTCGTCGGCGGCGTCGAGCACACCGACCTTCTCAAGGGCCTCGGCGTGCCCCTGTCGCCGCACCTGCCGGCTGCGACCGAGGCGCTGGGACGACTGCCCCAGCCCCAGATCGACCAGCTGATCCAGCTCGGCATGGTCGAGGACCGTTCCTGGACCGATGCCGACGGCCGCCATGTCGACATCGCCCCTTTGTGGACGCTGAAAACCACCCACTACTGGACCCAGGTCTTCCGCGCCGGGAAGGAGATGCGCGTCGATCACCGCTACACCCCGGCCATCGGCGGCTCGGCCGGCAGCGCCTTCGGCGATCCGGAAGCCGAGGACGGCGAGGTCGCGCACGAGGAAGCCGTTCGCTACTGCACCGACGACGCCTTTCGGACGGGCGCGCGGCGCATGCGGTCGCGGGGCCAGTATCTGACCGAGACCTGGGTCGACTACGTCCTGACCACCGGAGCCAACTGGGCCGAGCCGATCGGCGACTTCCGCCTGGTGGTCGACAAGGGATCGTCGCACAATCTGGTCAGCTTCTGCGGCGAAGGCGTGCGCAAGACGAGCGCGACGACGTTCGAGATCCGGCGGCGGAATTTCACCCCCGAACGCGATCTCTCGGTGCTAATCCTGACGGGTGTCCGCCCCACCCGCTGAACCGTTCGACTCCCGCCAGGATTTCGCCGACGCCCCGCGCGTGGGCGCGACCGGCCGTCCTAGGGACGCCGCCACCCTGATCCTGACCCGTCGCCGCGACAACAAGACCGAGGTGCTGATGGGTCGGCGCGCGCCGGGCCATGTCTTCATGGCTTCCAAATGGGTCTTTCCCGGCGGCCGCATCGAGCGGAGCGACCTGACCGCCGCCTCGGCCACCGACCTGTCCGCCGCCGACGCCGCCCGGCTGGCCCGGGACGTTCCTGTCCGCCGGGCGCGGGGCCTGGCCCTGGCCGCAGTGCGCGAGACTTTCGAAGAGACCGGACTGCTGCTGGCCCGCCCGGCGCCGATCGCCTCGGTCGCCGGGGGCTGGCGCACTTTTCGCGAGACGGGCGCCCTGCCGGACCTGGCCGCCCTGTCCTATATCGGCCGCGCCATCACCCCGCCGGGCCGCAGCCGCCGCTTCGACGCCCGCTTCTTCATGGCCGACGCCGCCGCCCTGCTGCATCCCGAGCCGACGGCGGGGTCGGGCGAACTGGACGAGATCGCCTGGCTGCCCCTGGCCGACGCCCGCGCCCTGGACCTGCCGGCCATCACCCGCTTCATTCTGGCGGAAGTCGCTGAACGGCTGACTACGCCCGACCGGCCCCTGCCTTTCGTGCGCATGGTCCGGGGCCGCCACGTGGTTGAGCATCGCGATTAGGATATGGCCGACACCCCCATCACCCTGCGCCTGACCCTCGCCAACCCCGTGCCGGGCGTGCGCTACAGCCTGCAGAGGGATGACGCGCCCTTCGAACCGGTCACGGCCGCCGACGCGCCGCTGTCGTTCGAGGTCCCCATCCGTCTGGCCGCCGACAACCGCGTCCTCGGCCCGTTCGTCCGGCGGGAAGGGCCAGAACGTCGCTTCGTCTACATCCGGATCGGCGCGTCGGCGGGCGATCACGCCAGTCCGTGGACCCGCCGCGCCAAGATCCACATCCACAACATCCCGCCGGCCCTGCTGGATCAGGCTCGCCGCGGCCGGGTGCTTGAGGTGGTGCTTCCCGGGCGCGGCAGGGACGGTTCCCCGGCCTGCGCCACGGTGCGACCGACGACCACGTGGCGGCCTGTCTGATCGCCGTTGACTTTGAAGCGCGCCTGAGTATGTTCCGCGCCTCTCATTTCAGCGGCTTTCGCCGTCGCAAAGGTAATTCCGATGGCCAAGCCGGCTTCCATCAAGATCCGCCTGAACTCGTCCGCCGACACCGGCTTCTTCTACGTGACCAAGAAGAACGCCCGCACGATGACCGAGAAGATGGTCGTCAAGAAGTACGACCCGGTCGTGCGCAAGCACGTCGAGTTCAAGGAAGGCAAGATCAAGTAGGATCGCCTTTCAACCTCGTCTTTCTCGGCTGACGAGCGAAGCGAGGCCGATCCAAGGATCAGAAACGCCCGGTGGAAACGCCGGGCGTTTTTTCTTGGGCGGTCGATCCCTCATGTTTCGTCATCCTCCGGCGAGCGCAGCGGGACCGGGCGACCCAGCGGCGCGCGGGAGCGCGACCCTGCGCGGAGATCCCTGTCGCCGGCAGCCTGCCTGAACAGATCGCCTTCGGCGCCGCTGGGGCTCCCGGTCTGCACCGCGAAGGCGCGGTCTGCCGGAGGATGACGAAAGATGAGGGGCGGCCTTGCGAGCCGCGCCCCACGCCCTTTGGCGTGCTAGACCCCCCGGATGAGCGACAGCACCGACGATCCGCAGGGCCCCGCCGCTCTCTCCGAAACTCCCGTCCAGCGAGCGCTGCGGCTGAAACAGGCGGCGATCGACGCGCGCGCCAAACCCCCGCGCGGCGGCCGTTTCCAGCGCGAGCAGGCCGCCCGTATCGCGGCCGGCAAGTCCAAGCCTTGGATGAAGAAGTAGCGGACCGCCGAAGGGTTGATGTCGATCCGGCCTCTAGGCCGCCCGCGCGATGACCTGGTTCCGACCCTTGGCCTTGGCCTCGTAGACGCCCTCGTCGGCGCGCTTGAGCAGGGCGTCGGGGGTGTCGCCGTCGCCGATGGAGGCGGCCACGCCGACCGAGACGGTGATGGTCAGGCTTTCGGCCCCGCCCATGATCGGGAACGGCTGCTGGGCTACATCGCGGCGGATGCGGTCAGCTACGCGGGTGGCGTCTTCCAGGCTGGCGCCCGGCATGACGACGACGAACTCCTCGCCGCCGAAGCGGCAGGGCAGGTCGATGGCGCGGACATTGGTGGCCAGACGGACGGCGAATTCCCGCAGCACCTCGTCTCCTGCGTCGTGGCCGAAGCCGTCGTTGACCAGCTTGAAGTGGTCGATGTCCATGACCAGGACCGCGACCGAATCGCCACCCTGTCCCGCCCGGTCGACCAGGGCCTGGAGTTGCCCGGCCATGTAGCGGCGATTGTGCAGACCGGTCAGGGCGTCGGTGACGGCCATCTCGAGGCTGTAGTCGAGTTTCTGTTTCAGGAAATCGGCATAGCGCTTGCGCAGGATCTGGGTGCGCGCCCGCGCCTCCAGTTCTTCGGGATCGACGGGGCGCGGCAGGATGTCGTTGACGCCCAACTCCAGCGCCTTGACCAGCCGGGGCCGTTCCGCCGGGTCGACCACGGCCAGGATCGGCGTGCGCCGCGAGGGCTCCACCGAACGGGCCTGGGCGATGAAACGCAGGCCGTCGAAGCCTTCGCTGCAGATGTTGACAATCATCAGGTCGATGGGACTGAGCGCGGCGATCAGGGCGGCGGCCGGGTCGGCCTCCACGACCGGTCGGTGTTCGCCCGAAAGCTGGTCCATGATCCGCTGGGCCTGACGCTCATTGTCATCGACAATCAGAACGCGTCCGCCAGAGCCGCGCAGGCGGCCCGCGCCGTCGGTGTCGACCCCCAGCCGGCGGCCGCTCTCCTCGCGCTCGCGCAACTCGTCCATCACGCCCTTGAGCCGCACCAGCGACTTCACGCGGGCGAACAGGATGACGTCGTCGATCGGCTTGGTGACGAAGTCGTCGGCCCCGGCCTCCAGGCCTTTGATCTTGTCCTCGCGCCCGTCCAGCGCGGTGACCAGCACCACCGGAATGTGCCGGGTGACCGGGTCGGCCTTCAGTCGGCGGCAGGTTTCGAACCCGTCCATGCCGGGCATCATGACGTCCAGCAGGATCAGGTCGGGGCGCTCGCGGTTCGCGATCACCAAAGCCGTCGCGCCGTCGTGGGCGGTCAGCACCTCATAGTATTCGAGCGTCAGCTTGGCCTCGAGCAGCCGGACGTTCGGCTCGACATCGTCAACGACAAGGATGCGCGCCGTCATCGCCGTCTATCCCAGGTGCGTCCGGACGACGTCGAGGAAATGCATCACCGAGATCGGCTTGGAGATATAGGCCTCGCAGCCACCCTGCCGGATGCGTTCCTCGTCGCCCTTCATGGCGAAGGCCGTAACGGC
>JBBRFV010000130.1:0-6912 GCA_038241335.1 Caulobacterales bacterium
TAGCCCTGGTTGAAGGTGCCGGCGGCCTCGACCTTGTCGACCAGCGACTGCGGCATCGGCTGGCCGGTCTCCACATGCTTCATATAGCCGTTCAGGATCGGCCGGCTGAGCACCCAGTGCTCGTGCACCTGCGACGGATATTCGACGAAGTCGCGCGGCGTGCCGCCCAGGGCCGGATAGGTGACCACCGAGCTGAACGCGTGCAGGGCGTGTCCGAACTCGTGGAACATGGTCTCGGCGTCGTCCAGCGACAGCAGGATCGGCGCCCCGCCCTCGGACTGGATGAAGTTGTTGTTGTTCGACGCCAGGGTGTTCTTGTCGCCGTCAAAGGTTGAATGCGACCGGTAGGTGGTCATCCACGCGCCCGAGCGCTTGCCCGGCCGGGCGTAGTCGTCGGTGTAGTAGACCCCCACCGGCCGGCCCGCGTCCTTGACCTGGTAGACGGTCACATTGGGCTCGAACACCGGCACGGTCCCGGGGGCCAGCTTCTCGAAGGTGAAGCCGTACAGGCGGCGCGCCATTTCGAACGAGCCGGCGCGGACGTTGTTGAGCTCGAAATAGGGTTTCAGCTCGTTTTGATCGAGGTCGAACTTCGCCTTCCGGACCTTCTCCGCATAGTACAGGTAGTCCCACGGCTCGATGTCGTGGCCGGCGATCGCCTTCATATCGGCGACTTCCTCGGCGACGCGCGCCTTGGCCGGGGCCCAGACGCGGTTCATCAGGTCGAAGGCCGCGGCCGGGGTCTTGGCCATGGTGTCCTGCATGCGCAGTTCGGCGTGATTGCGATAGCCCAGCAGCTTGGCCCGCTGGTCGCGCAGCTTCACGATCTCGGCGATGGTCGCATTGGTGTCGTTGGCATCGCCATTGTCGCCGCGGTTGACGAATTTGCGCCAGACCGCCTCGCGCATGCCGCGGTCGTTGGCGAAGGACAGATAGGGATCGACGCTCGATCGGGTGTTGACGATGACCCAGCCCTGCAGGTTGCGCGACCGCGCCGCCGAGGCGGCCCCGGCCGTGTTGGAGGCGGGCAGGCCCGCGACCCCGGCCTCGGTCGGGATGACGGTCCAGGTCTTCTCGTCGTTGACGACCTTCTGGCTGAAGGTGGTGAAGGCGTTGGCCAGGGCGGTGTTGATCCGGCCCAACTCGGCCTTGCCGGCCGCGTCCAGACCCGCGCCGTTGCGGATGAAGCTGTCGCGGCTGCGCACGGCGATCCGCTTTTGCTCGGCGGTCAGGTCGGCGGCGTCGGCGCCGTCGGCCACGGCCTTCACCCGCAGGAAGAGCTTGTGATTGAAGCTGATCTCATCCTGGGCCGCCGACAGCAGCGGCGACACCTCGGTGTCGACGGCGTTGTAGTCGTCCGAACCGATGTTCGAGGTCATCACGCCGTAGATCGAGCCGGCCCGGTCCAGCGGCTCACCGGCCATCTGATAGGCGACCAGGGTGTTGGCGAAGGTCGGCGGTTCGGGATTGTCGGCGATGGCCGCGATCTCGGCCCGCTGCAGTTCGACGCCTTCCAGCAAGGCCTCGCGCAGCTTGGCCGCGGTGACCTTGTCCCACGGCGGCGTGCCGCCGTAAGGACCAGTCCAGACCTGCAGCAGTTCGGCGCGCGGCGTCTGGACGGGAAGCACCGCGCGGGCGATGCGCGCATCTGCCGACAGGGACGAACCGCCGGACATGCCGCCCGCGCCGACGCCGCCGCCGCTGGAGGCGCAGGCCGAAAGGGCCGCGAGGCTGCCTCCCGCGATGAAGAAATGGCGTCTGTGCATGGAGGGCTCCTCGGGGCGGGGGTCGTTCCCCGGACCCTAGGCCGAGCCGGGGGCGCCTGTCACATGAACCGGCCGTAATCTTCCGTGATGGACGACGACCCGGCGCGCGTCTAAAGCCCGCCCCATGGCGATTGGCGTATTCGACTCCGGCGTGGGCGGACTGACGGTCCACCGCGAACTGACGCGACGGTTCCCCGACCGGGATTTCGTCTATCTGGCCGACCAGGCCAACGCCCCCTACGGCGGACGTGGCGGCGAGGAGATCGTCGACCTGACCCGCCTCGGCTGCGAGCGGCTGTTCGAGGCCGGGGCCAATGTCATCGTGCTGGCCTGCAACACCGCCTCGGCCATCGCCCTGCGCCGGCTGCAGAAGACCTGGGTGCCCGAGGCGCGGGCGCGCCACGGCCGGCCCATCAATGTGCTGGGCATCATCGTGCCGACCATCGAGGCGGCCACCGGCCTGCCCTGGACCTATGAGGCCGAGCGTCGCGCCGACAAGATCGAGGCGCTGGAGATCACCGGCGTCTTCTGCACCGCCGCCACGGCCATGAGCCGGGTCTATGAGATCGAGATCGACAAGCGGCGCGAGGATCTGGCGGTCTTCTCCGAGCCCTGCCCGGGTCTCGCCGGCCTGATCGAACTGGGCGCCCCGGCCGAGGAGTTGGAGGTGGTGGTGAAAGACCATGTCGACGCCCTGCGCCGTCGCATCGGCCGCCACCCGGACAAGGCCATCCTCGGCTGCACCCATTATGAGATCGTCGCCGATATCTTCGCCGCCGCCCTGCCGCCCGGGACGCCGCTGATCCACCAGCCGACCGCCGTCGCCGATGCCCTGGCGCGCTATTTCGAGCGCCATCCGGAATACGACCTCGGCGGCTCCGGCCGTCGCGACTTCCTGACCACCGGAAAGCCAGGACCGCAGTCGGATCTGGTCAGCCAGTTCTGGGGCGCGCCCCTGACCTTCCAGCCGGCCTAGGCCTCCCGCAGCAGGTCGTGCGGATGCGCCCAGCCCGGCAGGGCGCGGATGCGATCCAGCCAGGCCGAGACCGCCGGCCACCGCCCGAGGTCCAGCACGATCTGGTCGGCGAAAAACAGATAGCCGCAACAGGCCAGGTCGGCCGCCGACACCGCTTCGCCCATCAGGAACGGCCGTTCCGACAGCTCCATCTCCAGCCGCCCGAGGTCGTTGTCCAGCCGCGCCTCCAGCCAGGCGATCAGCTCCGGCGAGCCGCTCCCGGGCTCCAGATGCCGGTAGAGCCGCAGATTGGGCATGGACAGGCCGATGCGATTGGCCTCCCAGAACATCCATTCCGTCAGCCGGTCCGGATCGACGTCCCAGCCCAGGGCGTCATGGGTCCGCGCCAGATGCAGCAGGATGGCGTCCGACTGGACGATGGCCTTGCCGTCCACCACCAGCGACGGGATCTCGCCGAAGCGGCTGACCGCCCGCCAGTCGGCCCGCCTCTGGTCGCGCGGCGCGAACACATCGACATGGCGGTAATCGTGGGCCACGCCCAGCACCGTGAGGGCCAGCTTCACCTTGTAGGAATGGCCGGAGTCCGGATGGCCGTAGAGGATGATGTCGGTCACGCGCGCCTCCTGATCGCCGTGGCGTAGCATGGCGACTCCGGCTAAGGAACGGAGCATGAACACCCTCACGCTCATCTTCGTCGCCCTCGCCGCTGGCTTCGGCCTCGCCTTCCTCTGGGCTTTCACGGGTTGGCAAAAGGCGAAGGGTCTCCTGTCGTCCAGCGAGGCCCGGTTGGTTCTGGAGGCCGATAGCCGTGAAGCCATGGCGGCCTTCCTCAAGGCCCAGGCCGCCGAGTCGGCCCAGTCCGTGGCCAACCAGATGGTGACCCGCGCCACGGAGACATTCCAGGCCCAGGACCGCGTCGCCCGCGAGCGGATGGACGCCCAGCTCAAGCCGGTGGCCGAGACCCTGGCCAAATTCCAGCTCCAGGTCACGGCGCTGGAGAAGGCCCGGGCCGAGGAGACCGGGGGGCTGAAGGAACAGCTGGCCCTGCTGATGACGGCCTCGACCGCCACCCGCGACGAGGCGCGGCGCCTGACGGAGGCTCTGCGCGGCAACACCGGCCGGCGCGGCCGCTGGGGCGAGCAGACCTGTCGCAATGTGCTGGAGGCCGCCGGCATGCAGGGCCGCTTCGACTTCGAGGAACAGACCTCCTCAGCCAATGACGAGGGCCGCCAGTCGCGGCCCGACTTCATCATCCGCCTGCCCGGCGGCGGCATGTTCGTGATCGACGCCAAGGTCTCGCTGGCCTTCGCGGACGCGGCCGACGGCGACGACGAGCAGCAGGCAAAGGCCATGTCGCTGCGGACCGCGACCAGCATGAAGACCCACGTCAAACAGCTGGCGTCGCGCGCCTATCAGGACCAGTTCAAGCCCAGTCCGGACTTCGTCGCCATGTTCGTGCCCGGCGACGCCTTCCTCGCCGCCGCCCTGGACCACGAGCCCGAGTTGATGACCCAGGCCATGGCCTCGCGCGTGGTCATCGTCACCCCGACCACCCTGTTCGCCCTGTGCAAGGCCGTGGCCTACGGCTGGCGCGCCGAGGAGCAGGCGAAGAACGCCGAGGACGTCGCGAAACTGGGCAAGGAGCTCTACAAGCGGCTGTCGGTCATGGGCGGCCACGCCGCCTCGGTGGGCAAGGCGCTGGAGGCGGCGGTGGGCCGCTACAACCAGTTCGTCGGCTCGCTGGAAAGCCAGGTCATGGTTTCGGCCCGCCGCTTCGAGGATCTTCACGTCGACCACGAGGGCAAGGACCTGCCCGAACTGGCCCCGGTCGAACAGGCGCCCCGCATCCTCAGCCGTCCTGAGCTGACCAGCCCGCCCGACCTGCGCCTCGCCGAAGGCGGCTGAGGTCACGGAGAGCATGACAAGGTCGTTTGACATGGCGCTAGGTTGATGTAAAACATCCTTGTCAAACAGACAGGGGAGCTTGTCATGGAACGGAACTGGAAAAAGGTGCTGGGCGTCGGCTTGGCGTCGCTCCTCGGCCTCTTGCTGGTCCTGTTCCTGTGCGGCGTCGCCGTCGGCTATCTGAGCGCCTCGGGCGCGGTGGACGGAGAGGCCGTCCTGCCGTGGGTGACGGGCGGAATCGCCACGGCCGCCATGATCGGTGGTTTCGCCGTCAGCATCGTCTGGATGCGCTCCATCGACGAGGCGGCGCAGGAAGCCCACAAATCGGCCTGGTTCTGGGGCGGATCGGCCGGAATGGCGCTGGGCGGCGTCGCGGTATGCCTCGCCACGCTGCCACAGGCCGCCTCCGTCCACATCCCGTCGTGGCTCGGTGATCGAACCGACCCGGCCGCCTACGCCGCCACCGGCGCGTCCGGCATGCTCTTGCTCATGCTGGCGGGCTACACCCTCGCCTGGGCCTGGTGGTGGCTGCGGCGGAGTTGAGGGCGGCGTCATGAACAACCGTCTCAAGGTGCTGCGCGCCGAACGTGACTGGAGCCAGGCCGACCTGGCTCAGGCCCTCGGCGTCTCGCGCCAGACCGCCAACGCGCTGGAGACTGGCCGGTACGACCCGTCCCTGCCCCTCGCCTTCCGCATCGCCCGTGTGTTCGGGCAGTCCATCGAAGCCATCTTCTCGGAATAAGGTCCGCCCATGCCCTCGCTCGCCTCCCTCGTTTCCGGCGCCGCCCGTTCGGCCGTCAGCGCCACTCTCGGCCTCGGCCTGGTCGCTGCGGTCGCCTTCCAGCCGGCCGCGGCCTTCGCCCAGACCGCCTCCCCCGCCGTCGCCGCCGAAAGCGCGCCGGCGCAGGGCGGCGGGCCCGCCCTCTGGGTCGTGCGCGACGCCGACTCGACCCTCTATCTGTACGGCACGGTCCACGTCCTGCGCCCCTCGACGGTGTGGCGTTGGGGCGGGGTCGAGGCGGCGTTCGACAGCGCCTCGGACATCTGGTTCGAAATCTCCAACCCCGACGACACGGCAGCGATCACGCCGCTGATCCAGCAGCACGGCCTGTCGCCCCAGCGCCCCTTGTCCAGCCTGCTGACCGCCGGGGAGTTCGCCCGCCTCGACGCCGCGGCCAAAACGGCTGGCCTGACGGCGGCGCAGATGGACGTGTTCCGGCCCTGGCTGGCCGGCCTGACCCTGTCGGTCGCCCCGCTGACGAAGGCGGGTTACGACCCCCGGTCCGGGGCTGAGCTGACGCTGAAGGCGCGCGCCGAGGCGGCGGGCAAGACCGTCCACGGCTTCGAGACCATCGACCAGCAGGTCCGCATCCTCGCCGACATGCCCGAGGCCGATCAGCTGGCCTTCCTGCGCGGCACGCTTGACGAGGTCGATGACGCCACGGTCGAGCTGGACCGGCTGGTCGATCGCTGGTCCCACGGCGACGTCGCCGCCGTCCGCAGACTGGGCGTCGACGAGCTTCGTAGCCAGGGCCTGCCCCTGTACCGCGCCCTGCTGGTCCGGCGGAACGCCGACTGGGCGGGTCAGATCCAGCATATGCTGGAGGGCTCGGGGACGGCCTTCATCGCCGTCGGCGCGGCCCATCTGGCCGGTCCGGACAGCGTCCAGGCGCAACTCGAGCGACGGGGAGTCCACGTCGCCGTCGCCCTGCGCTGAGGCGGGAGGACGGCTGGAGCGGGCGGCGGGAATCGAACCCGCACGAAAAGCTTGGGAAGCTTTCAGGCTACCACTACATCACGCCCGCGCAGCCGTCGGCAGACCTAGACGGATCGGCGCGGACCTTCAAGCGGGACGGTCCAAAGGGGCCGTTCCGTCTCACCGTCAGTCGGCGCGGTAGACCACCTTGCCGTCGACCACCGTCAGGGTGGCGTGCCCCTTGGGGATGTCGGCGAAGGGGGCGGTCATCAGGTCGACGCTGAAGGCGGTGAAGTCGGCCCGCTTGCCGACCTCTATGGTGCCCAGCTCGCCCTCGCGGAAACTGGCGTAGGCCGGCCACAGGGTGAACATCTTCAGCGCCGTCTGGCGGTCGACGGCCTCCTGCGGGCGCCAGTCCGGGCCCTGGAAGCCCTGCAGGTCGCGGCGGGCGACGGCGGCGTAGAATTCGATCAGCGGCGCGCCGCGTTCGACGGGCGCGTCTGAGCCGCCCACGACGATGACGCCGAGATTGACCAGGCTATGCCAGGCATAGGCCCCGTCCAGCCGGG
>JBBRFV010000131.1:0-6864 GCA_038241335.1 Caulobacterales bacterium
GGCCGGTCAGCCGCACCGACCTGCCAGCCTTCCAGAGCCGTTACAACGTCATTTCGACGCGCACCAGCGACGACCGCACCGTGGTTCACGTCTTGTCGGACATGTCGCCCGGCGACGGGTTCAAACGCGTCCCGGCCGGTCTGGAGGATGTCTATCTGACCGCCGTCAACGCCTCGCGCCGTCCGGCCTGAGGCGCGCCATGTTCGGAAAGATCGCCAGCTTCGAATTCCGCTACCAGCTGCGCCAGCCGGCCTTCTGGGTCATCACAATTCTGTTCAGCCTGATCAGCTTCGGCATCGTGGCGGCCAGCAGCGTGATCCAGCTCGGCGGCGCCAATGTGCACGTCAACTCGCCGGCCACGCTCGACAGCGTCCAGTTCCTGCTGAATCTTTTCTACATGATGGCCGCCGCCGCCATCGTCGCCAACGTCGTGGTGCGGGACTATTCGACCGGCTTCGGGGCCCTGATCCTGAGTACGCCGGTGACCAACGCGGGCTATCTGCTCGGACGGTTCACCGGCGCCTTCGCCGTCGTTGTTCTGACCCTGATCATCGCCCAGCTGGCCCATCTGCTGGGTACGACCATGCCGTGGCTGGACGCAGAGACGCTGGGACCGAGACGGTTCGGCGACTACGCCTATGCGTTGGCCGTCGTCGGCCTGCCCAGCGTCTTCTTCATGTGCGCGCTGTTCTTCGCCCTGGCCACGGTCACGCGGTCGATGATGTCGACCTATGTCGCGGTCGTCGCCCTGTTCATCGGCTATTTCGTCGTCACCTCTGTGCTCAACAAGCCCGAGTATGAGGTCGGCATGGCCTGGGGCGATCCCCTCGGCGGCGCGGCCTTCGGGCTGGTCACCAAATACTGGACCGCCGCCGAACAGAATACGTCGAACCCGCCTCTGGAAGGCGTCCTGCTGTGGAGCCGGTTGTTGTGGATCGGCGTCGGTTTCGCCTGTCTCGGCGCGGCCTGGCTGCTGTTCAGCCGCGCGGCCCGAGGCTCCAAGGCGACCCGTATAGACCGGCAACGCGGTCTTGAAGCCGCATCGGTCGGGGGCTCGCTGTCCAGGATTCGGCTTCCCGATCCAACCTATGGATTCCGCACCGCCTGGACCCGGCTGGTGTCCCTGACCACGTTCGAGATGACGCTGGTGTTCAAGAGCATCGCCTATGTCGTGCTCATCGTTCTGGCCATGGGGTTCGCCGTTCTGGTGGTTTCCCTGTACGGCCAGATCTATGGCGCGCCGGTGATGCTGGTCACGCGGGTGGCCATCACCGCCCTCAACGGCGGGTTCGGCCTCGTCTCCATGATCATCGCTATCTACTATTCCGGCGAACTGGTCTGGCGCGACCGCGACCGTCGCACCCATGAGATCGTGGACGCGACCTCGACACCGGACTGGACCTTCCTGATCCCCAAGACGCTGGCCTTGGCGCTGGTGCTGATTTCGACTCTGCTGGTCGGCATGATCGCGGGAATGGTGATCCAGACGGTCCGTGGCGTCACCGACTACGAACTGGACAAATACCTGGCCTGGTACGTCTGGCCCGGCGCGATCCGCTACGGTCTGCTGGCCGTGCTGGCGATCTTCATCCAGGCCCTGTCGCCCAACAAATTCGTCGGTTGGGGCATCATGGTCGTCTATGTCGTCTCGACCATCGTCGCGGCGATCCTGGGCTTCGACCACGTCCTGTACCGCTACGGCGCCAGCATACTGACGCCGCTGTCCGACATGAACGGAACCGGTGATTTCGCCGGCTTCGCGGCCTGGACCCAGGCCTACTGGTCGGCCTTCGCCCTGGTCCTGCTGGTCATCGCCTACGGCCTGTGGCGACGGGGAACCGAGACGCGCCTGTGGCCGCGGCTCAGGCGCCTGCCGCACCGCCTCGCCGGCCCGGCCGGATTTCTGGGGGGGATAGGGCTCGTCGCCTTCGTCGGCCTGGGCGCCTGGATATTCATCAACACCAACGTCTGGAACGACTATCGCTCGCCCGCCGCCCAGCGCGACCGTCAGGCCGCCTATGAGAAGGCGCTGTTCCGCTATGAGGATCAACCGCAGCCGGCGATCACGGATGTGCGGCTGTCGCTCGACCTTCATCCGCACACGCCGCGTCTGGTGACGCGCGGCAGCTATGTGATCGTCAACCGCACGACGGCCCCGCTGACCGAGGTCCATTTCCGCTGGAACAACGATCTCGAGCTGGTGAAGCTGGACGTGCAGGGCGCGACCGTGGCCCGCAACTGGTCCGATTTCGACTACCGCATCTATCGCTTCGCCACGCCGATGCAGCCTGGCGAGCGGCGCATCGTGGCCTTCGAGACCGTGCTGACCCAGAAGGGTTTCCGCAATACGGACAACACCACCCGGCTGGTCGACAACGGGACCTTCGTCAATAATTTCGAGTTTGCGCCGCTCATCGGCATGACCCGCGACGCCTTCCTGACCGATCGGATCCAGCGCCGCAAACACGGGCTGCCCGCCGAACTTCGTCCGGCGAAACTGGAAGACACTACGGCCCAGGCCCACAACTACCTGCACGCCGACTGGGTCAACGCCGACATCACCGTGACCACCGACGCCGACCAGACCCCGGTCGCGCCGGGCTACCAGGTCTCGGATGTCACCCGGACAGGACGCCGAACGGTACGCTTCGTCACAGAGGCGCCGGTTCTGGACTTCTTCTCGGTGCAGTCGGCCCGCTATGTCGAAAGCCGTCGCACCCACGACGGGGTCGAGATGGTCGTCTATCACGACGCCGCCCACGGCCGGAACGTGCCGAGGATGCTGGATGCGCTGGCGTCCTCGCTCGACTACTACAACGCCAATTTCGCGCCCTACCAGTTCCGCCAGGCGCGCATCGTCGAGTTCCCGGACTACGCCAGTTTCGCCCAGTCCTATCCCAACACCTTCGCCTGGTCCGAGGGGTTGGGCTTCATCACCGACCTGCGCGACCCGAACCAGATCGACTACGTCACCTATGTCGCCTCGCACGAGTTCGCTCACCAATGGTGGGCGCACCAGATCATCGGCGCGGACATGCAGGGCGCGACCTCGCTGTCCGAGACCCTGGCCCAGTATTCGGCTCTGATGGTCATGGAGAAAAAATACGGCAAGGACCGCATTCGTCGCTTCCTCAAATACGAACTGGATCGCTATCTGCGCGGCCGAGCGATGGACCGGCTGGAGGAGTTGCCGCTCGAACGGGTCGAGAACCAGCAGTATATCCACTACCAGAAGGGCGGGCTGGTCATGTACCTGCTGCGCGACCAGTTGGGCGAGGACGTGGTCAACCGCGCCCTGCGCAGGCTGTTGGCCCAGTACGCGTTCAAGTCCGCGCCCTATCCGCGCTCGCTGGACCTGGTCAACGCCCTGCGCGCCGAAGCTCCGGCCGACAAGCAGGCGCTGATCTCCGACCTGTTCGAAAAGATCACCATCTACGACCTGAAGACGACGGCCACGACGGCCACGCACCGCGCCGACGGCCGCTGGGATGTCTCGGTCACCGTCGACGCCCGCAAGCTCTACGTCGACGGCAAGGGCAAGGAGTCCAGGGCGACGCCGGGCCTGAACGAGTCGATCGACATCGGCCTGTTCACCGCCCAGCCGGGCAAGGGCGCCTTCGACAGCCGCAACGTCGTGCTGTTCGAACGCCGCCCGATCCACGAGGGCGTCCAGGTCCTGCACTTCGTGACGGCGCGCAGGCCCACCTTTGCGGGGATCGATCCCTACAACAAATGGATCGACCGCAACTCGGACGACAATGTGCGGGCGGCGTCGGAAGGCTGATTCCCGCCTCGCCTGTTTGTCCGAGAGCTGCAGCTTAACGTTGACTTCACTCATTCCGGCGTCTGTTGGCCGGAATGGGGATGTCGCGTATGCGTCAGAGTTTGTCGGGATTTGACGCGGCGTTCGATCGCACCGCCGTGGAAACGCGAGGGCAGGCGCGAGCGAGAGCGGCTATCGGCGTGATGGTCTTCCTGACGGGCATGACGGCGATCCCGCTGTCGGCCCTGCTGGTGTGGGCGGCCATGTACGCCACCGGCGACGTGATTCTCTGGGTCGCCACCGACCCGGCCAACCAGCGGCGACGGCCGGTGGTGTTCCGCACCCTGCGCCTCGCCTCCACCTGTCTTTCGACCTGCGCATGGGTCACGATCGGGACCCTGTGGTGGATGTCGCCGGGCGACTACACCATGGCGGTGGGCGTCGGACTGATCGCGGGGGTGCTGCTCTATGTGGTGCGGGGCTGCCACCGGTCTCTGGTCCAGATGCTGGCTTCGGGCGTGCCTCCGGTGGCGGCTCTTCTGATCCTCCCCTTCACCGTCGAGACGGCGACGGCCAAGGTCGGGCTGTTCGGATCGCTGGCCCTGCTCGTGGCCTATGCCGTGAGTTCGGGCTTCAACGCCTGGACCGGCCACCGCCGGCTGCAGCGCACCACCCAGGCGCTGATCGACAAACAACTCGAGGCGGAGGCTGCGAGCACCGCCAAGAGCCAGTTCCTCGCCAATATGAGCCACGAAATCCGCACACCGCTGAACGGGGTGCTGGCCATGGCGCACGTGCTGCATGAGGGCGACCTGCCCGAACGGGAACGGGAGGCCGCCGGCCTCATCTGCGCCTCGGGCGAACTGCTGGAGCGCCTGTTGTCGGACATCCTGGACCTGGCCAAGGTCGAGTCCGGACAACTGACGCTGGAAGCCAAGGCCTTCGATGTGGCGGGCCTGACCCGCAGTGTAGCCGCGCTGAGCGGGATGCGGGCAGAGGAGAAGGGCGTTCGTCTGGTTGTGGCCATCGATCCTGCAGCGGAGGGGCTGCATGTCGGCGACAGCGTCCGGGCCCGCCAAGTGCTGAGCAACCTGCTGTCCAACGCGGTGAAATTCACCGACGCCGGCGAGGTGCGCGTCCGGCTGTGGCGTGACGGGAATGACGCCCTGTGCTTCGAAGTCTCTGATTCCGGAGTCGGCTTCGACCCGGCCCTGAAGGAACGGCTGTTCGACCGGTTCGAGCAGGCCGACGGCTCGATCACCCGCCGGTTTGGCGGCAGTGGTCTCGGCCTGCCCATCTCGCGCAGCCTGGTGGCCATGATGGGCGGAAAGCTCGACGGCGACAGCGCACCGGGACGGGGCGCGCGATTCTGGTTCAGCCTGGCCCTGCCGCGCGCAGAGGCGTACGCACCCGCGCCCGCCGGCGACGATCCCCAGGCCGGGTCGATGGAAGCCTCGGGACTGAGAGTCCTAGTCGCCGACGACCATCCGACCAACCTCAAGGTGGTCGAAATCATTCTGGCGGGCGGGGGCATGACGATCACAGCGGTGAGCGACGGGCTTCTGGCTGTTGAGGCGCACGCCCTTGGGACGTTCGACCTCATCCTGATGGACATGCAGATGCCGGTCATGGACGGGCTGGCGGCGGTGTCGCAGATCCGCGCCGCCGAGGCCGCGCGCGGAAGCCGGCGCACACCGGTCGTGATGCTCACCGCCAACGCCGGAGCGGACCACGTCGCGGCGGGCAAGGCCGTGGGCGCGGACGCCCATCTGTCCAAACCGATCTCTCCGGCCAGTCTGTTTGACGCCATCGCCGAGGCCACGGCCGCCGCCGAACTCCAGGTCCGATCGCGGCGCGCCGCCTGAACTACCGCGTCCCGAACAGCCGGTCACCGGCGTCGCCGAGGCCCGGCACGATGTAGCCGTGGTCGTTGAGCTTCTCGTCTACGGCCGCCGTCCACACCGGCACGTCCGGGTGCCAGCCGCGCAAGCGTTCCAGCCCCTCGGGCGAGGCAACGAGGCAGACGAAGCGCAGGTTGACGACGCCGCGCTCCTTCAGCCGCTCGATGGCCGCCACGGCGGTGTTGGCGGTGGCCAGCATGGGGTCGATGACAATGCACAGCCGGTCCGCCAGGTCCTCGGGCGCGCGGAAATAGTATTCGAAAGCCTGCAGGGTTTCGGGGTCTCGATACAGGCCCACATGCGCCATTCGCGCCGACGGCACGAGGTCCAGCATGCCCTCGACCATGCCCAGGCCGGCGCGCAGCACCGGGGTGACGACCAGCTTCTTGCCTTCGATGCGGCGGCCGGTGGTCGGACCGACCGGAGTCTCGACCGGATAGTCCTCGAGCGGCAGGTCGCGGGTGACCTCGTAGCAGAGCAGGGTCGAGATCTCGCGCAGCAGGCGGCGGAACTGGGCGGTCGAGGTGTCTTTCGAGCGCATCAGGCTGAGCTTGTGGGCGACCAGCGGGTGGTCGACGACGGTGACGCCGTCCATCTTGAAAGCGGGCTTCTTGAGGTCGGCCATCAGAATACGGTTCCGTCGGACAGGATGGTCAGGGGCGGTCCGCCGCCCGGTCTTCGCTCGGCGGCTGCGCGGCGTCCTGCGGCCCAGGTGCCGCCCTCCAGCACGCTGGCCAGCGGCATGGCCCCGGCGCTGACGCCCAGCTCGGCCCGGACCAGAGGGGCGATCCGGTCCAGCAGGGCCACGGTCATCGACCGCCACCCGACCACCAGCGGATCGCCGACGGGCCAGGACCTGGCGGCGGCGGCCGGCTCCTTCAGCGTCAGCACGCCCAGGTCCATGAACAGGCCGCCGTTGCGGTATTCGGCCAGCCCGGTCAGGCCATCGAGGTCGACGACCGTCACTCCCGCCGTCTGCAGCGGTTCCACGAGCGAATAGCTGAGCCACTGCGACAGCTTGTGGATCGGAACCAGGCCGTCGGTGGCGTCGTCGCGCTTCATCGCCGGATGGCGCCAACAGTCGCCCAGCGGGAGGCCGCCCAGTTCCAGCCGGTCCTGCCAGATGAGTCCCAGCGCCTCGAGCAGCACCTCCAGGATCACCGGGGCGCGCAACCGCCCGCTCTCGGCGCGGGCGACCAT
>JBBRFV010000132.1:0-6811 GCA_038241335.1 Caulobacterales bacterium
GGCGCGCCGGGGCATAATGCGGCGCGGGCGATCCTGAAGGATCTGCGGAAGCAGGCATCAGGCAACAGGCAGCCGGAGTAATCGAGGCTTCAGCAGGCGCCCCTTTCCTGTCGCCTACAGCCTCATCCCTAAACCGCCGCCACGCCCATCGCCTTCATCAGGGCGTCCCGGACGGCCGCCTCGCTGAAGGGTTTCTGCAGGGTCGCCTGCCCGCGCCATTCATCGGGCAGGCCGCCTTCGCCGTAGCCGGTCGAGAAGACGAACGGCACGCCGCGGTCCCTGAGGGCCTGGGCCACGGGGAAGACCTGTCGTCCGGCGACGTTGACGTCGAGCAGGGCCGCGTCGAGAGCCTCGGCGACCAGGGTCATGCCGTCGTCGATGTTGGCCGCAGGGCCGACGGGGACGCAGCCCATGTCTTCGAGGATAGTCTCGAGCAGCATGGCGACGAGGGATTCGTCCTCCACAATCAATACTCGGCGGCCGGCCAAGGGCTGGGTCATGAAGGGCTCCCCTTGTCGAGCGGGATGGCAAACACCGCAACGAATCCGTCGGTTGGGTAGCCCAGATCACAGGTTCCCGCCAGATCGTGGTGGATATTGCGTTCGATCAGCCGCGTGCCGAAGCCTCTGCGGGTCGGCGCGGCCACCGCCGGGCCGCCGATCTCGCGCCAAGTAATGTGGAGGATGCGGGCGCTCTGATTGGCGACCGACCAGTCGACCAGGACCCGACCTTCGCCCGTGGACAGGGCGCCGTATTTGGCGGCGTTGGTGGCCAGTTCATGGAAGATCATGCCCATCGACAGGGCCGCCGCCGGAGGCAGGGACACGGACGGGCCGTTCAGGGACACGCGATGGACGCCGTGGGCCTCGGTCTCGTGTTCGAGGACGGCGTGCAGTTCGGCGCCTTCCCAATGGCTGCGAGTCAGCAGGTCGTGGGTGTGGGACAACCCCATCAACCGCGCCTGGAAGCTTTCGGCGAAAGTGCGAGGATCCTCGTGGGAGCGGGCGGTCTGCATCGCGATCGACTGGACTGTGGCGAGGGTGTTCTTCACCCGGTGATTCAGCTCGTCGATCATCAGCTTCTGGCGCTCGGTCGAGCGTAGCGAGTCGCTGACGTCGTGGCCCTGGACGAAGATGCCGGCCACGGCGCCGGAGGCGTCGCGGATCGGCTGGTAGATGAAGGTCAGGTAGAGCGTCTCCAACGATGCTCCCGGATTGCGCTGGAGCTGGAGCTGGCTGCCGCGCGCAGCATAGGATTCGCCCGTCTCGAAGACCGTGTCGAGGAGCTCGAAAAAGCCCTGGCCCGCCACCTCCGGCAGCGCCTCGCGCACCGTCCTGCCGGTGATGTCGCGATGCCCGATCAGCTGGGCGTAGGCGGGGTTGTGCATCTGGAAGACATGCTCAGGCCCGTCGAGGACAGCGACGAAGCCGGGCGCCTGCATGAACATGTCAATCAGGCGGTCGCGCTCGGTCTCGAGCCGGCGGTTGTCCTGTTGTACCTGCTCGGCTCGCCCCAGCACGGCGCCGCCGACGATCGAGTCGAGAGCGTTTGAAGGCGGCGAACCGCCGCCGGGGTTCCGCAGGCGCTCCAGTTCGGTGACATCGGTGGTGTGCTGGAGCAGGAAGGCGACCTCGCCCGCATCGTCGAGAATCGGCGTGTGGGTGGCGCTCCAGTAGCGGTCCTCGAATACCTGGCGGCCGTCGTCGAGGGCGCGGGAGACGGAAAACCGAACCAGAGCCAGGTGGTCGCGTTGGCGCGTGTCGCGGGCTTTCTCCAGCGATCCCTTCACCTGGCGGACGTTTTCGGGCGCCTCCGCGCCAGGGCCGGAATCGAAAGCGGCGAAGAGCGGGCGGCCGATGATGGCGGCGCGCTGACTATGCGTGATGTCGAGATAGGCCTGGTTCATCCCCACGATGTGCAAATCGGGCGTGAGCAGCACATAGGGATTGGGAGACGCGTCGAACGCGCTCGCCAGATCGATCGGCAGGCCCGATTTCGCCAGTTCCTTCAATCCGATCCCCCGTTCGCGGCTGAAGTAACGCTCATGCTCCGGATCGGTTCACGCGGCGGGACTCGCCAAACACTCGATCAAGCATTTGGGACAGGCCGGCGGTCGGCGCTAGTCTCAACGTCATGATTTTGGCCTCCCTTCTTTCGGCGATGGTTTTGATGACGGCTTCCAGTCAGGTCGACGATCCCGCGCCGCGCCTCGCGGTGGCCCAGGGGGTGCTGCTCGGGCGGACGGAGGACGGCGTCGACAGCTTCAAGGCCATCCCCTATGCGGCGCCGCCGGTCGGGCCCCTGCGCTGGCGGCCGCCGCAGCCGGCGGTGAGCTGGACGGGCGCGCGCGACGCCGGGCGGATCGGCGCGATCTGCATCCAGCCGCCGGCCAACGGTGACAACGGCGTCGGCCCCGGTCCGATGAGCGAGGACTGTTTGACGCTGAACGTCTGGGCGCTGCAAGAGCGGTTGGGTCCGCTCCCGGTCATGGTCTGGATCCACGGCGGCGGGGCAGTCAACGGCTCGGGCACGGCGGCGCTGTACGACGGGACCAACCTGGCGAAGCGCGGCGTGGTGGTGGTGACGATCAACTACCGGCTCGGGCGGTTGGGGGTGTTCGAACACCCGGCGCTCGCGGCCGACCGCGCGGCGGACGAGCCTGCCGGCAACTACGGGCTGATGGACATGATCGCCGCCCTGACCTGGGTGAAAGCGAACATCGCGGCGTTCGGCGGCGACCCCGATCAGGTGACGATCTTCGGTGAGTCTTCGGGCGGGGCCGCCGTGACCCAGCTGATGATCTCGCCGATGGCGCGCGGCATGTTCGCCCGGGCGGCGGTGCAGTCGGGTCTCGGCCGCCAGGTCTCGACGCGCCTGAATCGCGAAGGGAGGACGGGTCAGCTGTCGGAACAGGACCGCGGTCTGGCCTGGGCGGCCTCGGCGGGGCTGGCGGGCGCCGACGCAGACGCCTTGCGCGCCGCCCCGGCCGAGCGGCTGCTGGAGCCCGGCCCAGGCTACCTGGGTGGCGAGCTGCTGCTGATCGACGGCCGGGTCGTGACCGAAGACGTATCGACCGCCTTCGCCGCCGCTCGGCAGGCCCGGGTCCCGCTGCTGATCGGGACCAACAGCGCCGAGTTCTGGTGGGTCAAGGCCGACGACTTCGGCGAGGAAGGCGCGCTGGACGACGGTTTCACCGCCGAGGAACGCGCCGAGGCGATCACGGTCTATGGCGGCCTTGAGGCCTACAAGGCCGAGGTGATCAGCGACCTGATGTTCAACGAACCGGCGCGCAATCTCGCGCGACTGCACGCCCGCTCCGGCCTGCCGACCTGGCTGTACAGGTTCGACGTGGTCTCGGCCGCTATGCCAGAGCCGCACAAGGGCGCGACCCACGCGTCCGAGCGGCAATATGTGTTCGACAACCTGACCGCTTCGCCCTGGCCGACGGCGGCGATGGACCAGAGCGCGGCCGACGTCATGGCCGACTACTGGACCACCTTCGCCAAGGCGGGCGATCCGAACGGGGCAGGGCGGCCGGCGTGGCCGGCGATGACAGCGAAAGGCGACCGGATGCTGGAGTTCGGCAACGACGGGCCGACGGCGACGCCGATCCCGACGCCGGAGCGACTGGACCTGATCGAGGCCTATTACGACCGCATCCGCTGAGACCTACAGCGTCTCCAGCACCGCGCCGTGGGTCTTGATGACCTCGGCGTAGAGCAGGCCCGAATCCTTGATGGTCCGCTCCTGCGTCTGGAAATTCACGTGGGTGATGCCGAACCGCTTCGAATAACCCAGAGACCATTCCAGATTGTCGAGCAGCGACCAGGCCATGTAGCCGCGCACATCCACGCCCTTGCCGATGGCGTCGTGCAAGGCCTTGAGGTGGTTCTTCAGATAGTCGACGCGCATCGGATCGCGGATGCGGCCGTCGATGGCGTGGGGCGGGTCGTACCAGGCCGAGCCGTTCTCGGTGACCATCAGGGGCAGGCCGTTGGTCTGTTCGTGCAGCCAGACGAGGGTGTCGGTGAGGGCGGGGGGGTAGACCTCCCAGCCGGTCTCGGTGTGGGCGTGCTGGATCTGTTTGACCGGGCGGGCCCGAACGGGCCAGGCGTCGGGGGCGTTCTCCGGCACCGAGCGAGTGTACCAGTTCAGACCCATCCAGTCGGTCGGCTGAGCGATCAGGTCGAAGTCTTCCTGAGGGAATTCGCGGTAGGCCTCGCCGTAGACGTCTTTCAGCTCTGCGGGATAGCCGCGCCCCATCAGGGGATCGAGGAACCAGCGGTTCATCTGGGCCTCGGCGCGCTTGCGGGCGGCCTCGTCCTCGGGCTTGTCCGAGGCGCTGTATTTCGGCTCGATGTTGAGGACGATGCCGATCTGGCCCTCGCCGAACTCGCGGAAGCGTTTTACCGCGGCGCCATGGGCGCGCAGGACGTTGTGGCCGGCGATCATCGCCTCGAAGGCCGACTTGTGCCCAGGGGCCAGAGCGCCGTGCAGGTAGCCGCCGTCGACGATGACCCAGGGCTCGTTGATCGTGCCCCAAGTCTTCACCCGGCCCTTGAATTTCTCGAAGAGGACCTGACCGTAGTCGGCGAACCAGTCGGCGATGTCAGGATTCAGCCAGCCGCCGCGGTCGTCGAGCGCGGCCGGCAGGTCCCAGTGATAGAGGGTGCAGAGCGGCTCGATGCCCTTTTCCAGCAGGCCGTCGACCAGCTTGTCGTAGAAGTCGAGCCCCTTGGGGTTGATCGCGCCCCGACCTTCGGGAATCACCCGGCTCCAGCTGACCGAGAATCGGTAGGCCTGGAGGTTCAGGCGGGTCATCAGATCAATGTCCTCGCGCCAGCGGTTGTAGTGGTCGCAGGCCACGTCGCCTGTGTCGCCGTTCAGCATCATGCCCGGCGTATGGCTGAAACGGTCCCAGATCGACGCTCCGGCGCCGTCGGCCATCGACGAGCCCTCGATCTGATAGGCGGCGGTCGCCGCGCCCCACAGAAAGCTGTCTGGAAACTGATACTTGGCGGTCATATGGCCGGGCCTCGATAGGGTCGGATTGCAAGCGATCGTGCGCGTCGATCGCGCTCGTTAGGTCTGACGGCGGTCGGATCCCCGTCTCCGTGTGGCCAAACTACGGCACTTGCGGGGCGCGTGGCTAGTGTGTCATGTAATCGGTTACACGGTTTTTCGCGAACAGACCCTCGCCAAGGGGGCTGGCGTCGCGAACCGGGAGGGAAACACCAGCGTGGCGCCATCGGCGATCCATTTTTGCTGTGCGGGAGTCTCGGCGTGAAAGCCGCGACGATCCGCGATGTGGCCGACCGCGCCGGCGTGTCGGTGGCGTCCGTGTCGCGCACGCTGAACGGCGCCGGATCGGTCACCGAGGCGACCCGCGCCCGGATCATGGAAGCGGTCAACGCCCTTCAATACGTGCCCCATTCCGGCGCCCGCAGCCTGTCGACCAGCAAGACCCAGACAGTGGGCGTGATCCTGCCGGACCTGTTCGGCGAATTCTTTTCCGAGCTGATCCGCGGCATGGACGTGGCCGCCCGGGCGCTGGGCTATCACCTGATCGTCTCATCCTCGCACGACGACGCCGACGAGGCGTCGGCCGCGATCCGCTCGATGCGCGGTCGCGTGGACGGTCTGATCGTTCTGTCGCCGCATCTGGACGCCGCCAACCTGGCCGCCAGCATGGCCGGCCGCACGCCGATCCTGCTGATGAATGGCGGGGCGACGGACGCCGGCCGGCCCTCGATCGTGGTCGACAACCACGGCGGCGCGATCCAGGCGGTCGAACACCTGGTCGCCACCGGCCGCAAACGCATCGCCCATATCGCCGGGCCCGCCGGCAACCTCGAGGCCGAGGCGCGTCTGGCGGGGTATCTCCAGGCCATGGCCGCCGCCGGTCTGCCGACCATTGTGGTCGATGGACTTTTCACTCGCGATTCGGGCCAGGAGGCCGGCGCAGTGCTCGCCGCTCGATCCGATCGGCCCGACGCGGTCTTCGCCGCCAACGACAACATGGCCGTGGGCGCCATGCTGGCCTTCCAGGAGGCCGGCCTGCGGGTGCCCGAGGACGTGGCCCTGGTCGGCTTCGACGACATTCCGCTGGCCAGCCTGGTGCGTCCGGGCCTGACCACGCTGAGGATCAACATCTCGGACACCGGCCGTCACGCGCTCGAGCGCCTGGTCGGCCTGATCAACTCCGCGGGCGAGGCAGCCGCCGCCTGCGAGGTCGTGCGACCAGAACTGGTCGTGCGGCCCTCCAGCCTGGCGGCCGCACCCATCCGATCACACACGGCCGAGGCCGAGGCATCCGTTTCCAAGGGGGAAAACCACCATGTCGAAACTTAATCGTCGCTATATGGGCGCGGCTTCCGCGCTCGCCGTCGCCGTCTCACTGGCCTGCGCCGGCGGGGCTTCGGCCCAGGTCGCCAGCACAACGTTGCGCGGCACCATCTACGAGGGTCAGGCCGTCGAGCCTGGCGGCTCTATCACCGCCACCGAAATCGCCACCGGCTATGTGACCCGCGGCCGCATCGGCGCGGACGGCGGCTATGTGATGCCCGGCCTGCGTCCCGGCACCTATCGCATCGACGCGACCTCGGCCGACGGCAAGACCTCGACCGACACCGTGACGCTGGCGCTGGGCCAGGTCGCGACCCTGGACCTGGACGTGGCCGCGGCGACCGTCTCGACGTCCAATGCCACCGACCTGGGCGACATCATCGTCACCGGCCGCCGCGTGTTCGAGGTCCGCACCCCGGAGGTCGCGACCAACGTCAGCCAGACGCAGATCAACAACCTGCCGCAG
>JBBRFV010000133.1:0-6762 GCA_038241335.1 Caulobacterales bacterium
GCCTGCCGCCCGGCGTGGTGCTGATCGGCGAGGACTGTCTGCGCCGGCCCGACTGCGCCCGCGCCGTCCTGGCCCGTGAACTGGCCCATATCCGGCGCCGCGACTGGCTGTTCCTGGCCCTGTCGCGCACCGCCCTGGCGCTGTTCTGGTTCAGCCCGCTGGTCTGGATGCTGCACGCCGCCCTGATCGCGCGCAGCGAAGAGGCCGCCGACGCGGCCGCCCTGGGCGAGGTCGATCCCCAGACCTACGCCCGCGCCCTGGTCGGCCTCGCCGCCGATTTCCGACAACCCGCCGCCGTCTGCATGGCGGGCGAGCTTCACACCCTGAAACGAAGGATCGACCGGATCATGAAGTCCCCGAGCCCCCTGCGGCCCCATCCGCTGGTCGTCGCCCTGGCCGTCGCCGGCCTCGCCGTCGTCGCCACCCCTCTCGCCGCGCTGGAGCTGACCCACCGGGCGGCCCCCGCGCCAGCGCCCGAAGCCCGGCCGGCGGCCCACGCCGTTGTGGCGACCGCCGTGGCCCCGCGTTCCCGCCCCGCTGTCTCCATCGGCCGCGCCCATCGCGTGCCCGTCTCGATCCGGTTCCTGCACCAGACCTTCGGCCTGTCGGTTCCGCCGGCCCCGCCCGAGCCGCCCCTGCCGCCCGCGCCGCCCGCGCCGCCGCCCGCGCCGCCGCCGCCTCCGTACGCGCTCCAGGCTCCGCCTGCTCCGCCCGCTCCGCCGGCCCCTCCAGTTCCGCCGCCCTCCGGCTGGGGTGAGGTGCGCTACATCCAGGCGCCCGACACTCCCGAGAACCGACAGTTGCGCGAGGAGGCCCGCGCCGAGGCCCGGCAGGCGCGCGAGGAAGCGCGGCAGGCGGTCGTCGAAGCCCGGCTGGCCCGGGGCGACCGCGCGCGGGCGATCACCGGGTCCGATCGTGCCCGGATCGAAGCCGCCGCCACGCGCCAGGCGGCCGCCGGCGCCCGTATCCAGGCCGCCGGCGCCCGGGGCATGGCCGCCCGCGCCATCGCTGAGTCCCAAGTTCAGATGCGCGCCGGCGCCGAGGGCATGGTGCGGGGTGCGGCGGAGATGCGCGAGACATCCCGCAACCTGCTGTACCCCGTCTTCCGCGCGCGCCAGATCGAACAGTCGCGCGCGCGGGGCGAGACGATCACCGACGCCCAGCTTCTGGCCCTCAGCCCGCGACTGGCGGTCCAGGCCGGGGATCTCGAGCGTCAGGCCGTACGGCTGCGCGCCCAGGCGACCGACCCGTCATAAGAAGAGATGGCGACCCCGGAGGGACTCGAACCCCCGACCTCTGCTTTAGGAAAGCCTTGCTCTATCCGGCTGAGCTACGGGGTCACGCAAGGCTGACCTAGCGGCTGGGCGGTCGCGGGGGAAGCGGCCCTTTTCGGGAAAGTCGGCCAAAAGACGGAAACGGCGGCGGGCGCAGGTCCCGCCGCCGGTCTAGGTTTGTGGTTAATCAGCCTTAAGATACAATATCTTGTAGGGAACAAAGCCTGAATCGACCGGTGTCGGTGATTCGGTCCTGATTCGTTTCGCGCCTGTTCCGCCTCAACAGCGTCGGCCGTTAATCCCGCTCAACCCGGCAGCAGGATCAGGACGATCGGCACAACCACGCCGGCCGCCAGCAGCCAGCGGGCGCTGAGCTTCCAGCGGCTGACAGCCACGCCCATCCAGATCCCGAACAGGGTGGAGACGAACAGACCCACGGACACCAGGGTGAAGAACCACTGCAGCAACCGTTTCGAGAGGGTGGGTCCCGGACGCGGCTTCTCAGCGGGGGCGGCGACCGCAGCGGGAGCCGAAGGCGCGACTGCGGCGGCGGCGTCCTCGTGCTCGTGGTCATGATCTTCGACGGCCGGGCCCGACCGGGCGGGCTGCTTCTTCGCGATGGAGAAGACCTGGTCCTTGTGCAGCCGGCCCAGCTTTTCGATGATCGACGGCGGCGTATAACCGGTGTGACCCTCATGCAGGCGGAAGATCTGCAGCGCGCCGCTGAAGGCGAAGATCAGCACGCTGGGCGCGATCAGCATGCCGATCCAAAGGTGAAGCTGGCGGATCAGCATCGGCCAGGCGATCGGGCGGCGGGTTGGCGGGGCGACGTCGGTCAAAGGGGATCTCCGGAATGATGCCGCACTGTTGGCGTCCACAGCGGCGACGCGCAAGCGGACGACCGCCCCGCTTGAGGAACCTTCGGCGAATCGCCATCTTTTCAGGATCATGAGCGACCGCCCCACCGGCATGGCCCCGTCTCGCGTCGTCGCGGTTCTGGGCCCCACCAACACTGGCAAGACCCATCTGGCGGTCGAGCGGATGCTGGGCCACGCCTCGGGCATGATCGGCCTGCCGCTGCGGCTGCTGGCCCGGGAGATCTATGACCGCATCGTCAAGCGTCGCGGCGCCGCCGCCGTCGCCCTGATCACCGGCGAAGAGAAGATCGTCCCGCCCCGAGCGACCTTCTTCGTCTGTACCGTCGAGGCCATGCCGCTGGAGCGTCATGTCGAATTCCTGGCGGTCGATGAAATCCAGCTGGTCGCCGACCCCGAGCGAGGCCACGTCTTCACGCAGCGGCTGTTGCACGCGCGCGGCCGGTTCGAGACCATGTTCCTGGGCGCCGGGACGATGGCGCCGCTGATCCGGGCGCTGGTGGCGGACGTGGAGATCGTCCACCGCGACCGGCTGTCGACACTGAGCTACGCCGGATCGAAGAAGCTGACGCGGCTGCCCGCCCGCAGCGCCATCGTCGCCTTCTCGACCGAGCAGGTCTACGCCATCGCCGAGTTGATCCGGCGCCAGCGCGGCGGCGCGGCGGTGGTCATGGGCAGCCTGTCGCCCCGCACCCGAAACGCCCAGGTTGAACTGTTCCAGTCCGGCGAGGTCGACTTCCTGGTCGCCACCGACGCCATCGGCATGGGGCTGAACATGGAGGTCGACCACGTCGCCTTCGCCGGCTTGCGCAAATTCGACGGGCGGCGCACCCGCTGGCTCCACGCGCACGAGATCGGCCAGATCGCCGGTCGCGCTGGCCGCCACCTGCGTGACGGGACCTTCGGCGTCACCGGCGAGTCGCTCGAGCTGGACCCGGACCTGGTCGAACAGGTGGTCCAGCATCGCTTCGATCCTGTCGAGGCGGCCGAGTGGCGCAACGCCCGGCTGGACTTCGACACCCTGCCGGACCTGCTTCGCTCTCTGGTGGTCACGCCCAACACCCCCGGCCTGCGGTTGACCCGGCCCGCGCTGGACGAAACCCTGCTGCGCCGCCTGATCAAGGATGAGGAGGTGGCCCGCGTCGGCCGCTCGCGTGGGGCCATCATGCGGCTGTGGGAAGCCTGTCAGCTTCCCGACTTCCAGAAGACGACGCTGGACGAGCAAGGCCGACTGGCGAAAGAGATATTCCAGACCCTGACCGGCAAACGCGGCCGGTTGACCGACGACTGGATCGCGCCGCGCTTCGCCGATCTGGACCGCGACGACGGGCAGATCGACCAGCTGTCGGCGCGACTCAGCGGCGTGCGGACCCTGAGCTATATCGCCAACCGGCCCGACTGGCTGGATCAGGCCCAGGGCTGGCGCGACCGGACCAAGGCGCTGGAGGAGCGGCTGTCCGACGTGCTGCACGAACGACTGACGGCTCGCTTCGTCGATCGGCGCACCACCGCCCTGATGCGGGCCCTGAATGTGCCGGACGACGCGGGCCTGGGCGCCGTGGTCGAAGACGACGGGTCTGTGGTGGTCGAGGGCCATGAGGTCGGCCGGCTGACCGGCGTCGACTTCCAGCTCGACAGGGGGTCGAGCGCGCTGGAGGACCGCGCCCTGCGCCACGCCGCGCGGCAGGCGGTTACGCCGGAGATCGCCCGGCGGCTGGGGCGGCTGGCGGCCGACGAGGACGCGGCCTTCGCCGTCACCCCGGACGGCGCGGTGCTGTGGCGCGGCACCCAGGCGGGCGTGCTGACCGGCGGCGACTGGTTCGCCCCACGCATCCGCCTGCTGGGCGAGCTCGGCTCCGTGGCGGCGCGAGAGCGGGCGCAGCGGCGGCTGGAGGCCTGGCTTGCCGCTGAAGCCGGACGGGCGCTCAAACCGCTCAGGCGATTGAAACAGGCGGTCGAAAGCGGGGCGCTCAAGGGCCTCCCCCGAGGGCTTGCCTTCCGCCTCATCGAGGCCGGCGGAGTGCTGGACCGGCGCGAGATCGAACGCGACCTGTCGGCGCTCAGCCAGGCGGAATGCCGGACCCTGCGAACCTTCGGCGTGCGAACGGGCGCCCATTCCGTCTGGTTGCCGGCCCTGCTCAAGGCCCGGCCGAAAGCGCTGGCCCAGGCCTTCACGGCGGGCGAACCGTTCCGACCCCGCGGCGACAGCCTGACCCCGTTGCCTGAACCCCCGCCGGCGTCGCGCCTGCTGTCGGCCTTCGGCCTGCGCGCGGTGGGCCGCTTCGCCGCGCCGGTGGAGCTGCTTGAGGCGATGACCGAGCGGCGGGCGAAAGGGAACGGCCTGCTCACCGACGCCGATGTCGCGGAACTGGGCCTGAGCGGCGAGGAAGCCAAGGCTTTGGGCGCCGCCCTCAAGGCCACGCGCGCGCGTCTGCCCGACCGGCCGGGCCAGCCGACCAAGGCTCTCAAGGACTCCCCATTCGCGGCTCTGTCGGCCCTCACCGCGGTGACTCCTCAACGCGCGAAACGGCGGCGTCCGCGCCGTGGCCGGCCGGCCGCCGACGGGGCCGCATGAGCGAAACCGGCTGCCGCATCGACGTCTGGCTCTGGCGCGCGCGCTTCGCCAGGACCCGGACCCAGGCCGCGACAATGGTCGAGCGCGGCATGGTTCGACTGAGCCACAATGGCGTTCAGACCCGGCTCGACAAGGCCAGCCGCGTCGTCCACGTCGGCGACGGGCTGGTGTTCGGACTCGGCGGTCGGCTCATCGACCTGACCGTCCGGGCGCTCGGCGGGCGTCGCGGCCCGGCGGACGAGGCCCGCGCGCTCTACGCCCTGACCCTGCCGATGACCTGATCCCCGATCCGTGCGAGACTGGATGCCGGAGGGCTCGCCGTGTCTGACCCCACGCCTGATGAAGACCGGCTCACCGGCATGCTGGCCGCCTTCACCCCCGAGGTGGCGGCCCAAGGCGCGTACTGCGTCGCTCGGCTGAGGGCGCGGATGCCGACCGCCACCGTCATGGTCTATGACAACTACAACGCACTCGCGATCGGCTTCATGCCCAACGACCGGCCGTCGGACGCCATCGTCTCCATCGCCGTCTTTCCCCGCTGGTGCACCCTCTGCTTCCTCAAGGACGGGCCGCGGCTGCCCGACCCCGAGGGCCTGCTGAAGGGCGCCGGCGTCCGGGTGCGGCATGTTCGCCTGTCCGAGCCGGCGTCTCTGGACGATCCGGCGATCGTCGCGCTGCTGGATTCGGCGCTGACCATGGCGGTTCCGCCCATGCCGGCCGGTCCGCCAGGCCGATTGTTGATCAAGTCGGTGTCGGCCAGGCGGCGGCCGCGCCGGCCCGGCGGTTGACACCTGCTCCCGGCGGGGTCATTTGCGCTGCCCTCCCTCCAGCCCCGCTGAACGCACCCTCACCGCCCCATGACCTACATCGTCACAGACGCCTGCGTGAAATGTAAGTTCATGGACTGCGTGGAGGTCTGCCCCGTCGACTGCTTCTACGAGGGCGAGAATTTCCTCGTCATTGCGCCGGACGAATGCATCGACTGCGGCGTCTGCGAGCCTGAATGTCCGGTCGACGCCATCAAACCGGACACCGAGGACGAGCCCGACGGCAAATGGCTGATGGTCAACGCCGAGTTCGCCAAGGTCTGGCCGAACATCACGGTCAAGGGGCCTCCGCCCGCAGACGCCGCGGACTTCGAGCGCGAGACCGGCAAGTTCGAGAAATATTTCTCCGAAAAGCCCGGCAAGGGTTCCTGAACTTTCGCCGCATTGCGGTCACGCTTTGCCGCGCTGCAGCGCTTAGGCGCGGACATTTTGAAATTCCGGCATTTTGTGATAGGTTCTTGCCTATTGGGTCGGGCGGTACGCGAAAACCTCGCGCCGCCCGCGTTTGCGACAGAATCCCGCCCATGAAGACGGGATCGGCCAGAGGTTGGGTGATCCGTTTCCGCTCTGACGACTGAATGATTTCACCGGCGGACTTTCCGCCGGCGGCCGTTCTGTTGTTGAGCGCCTTCGCTTCGCCCCCGCCCTTGCGCCGGGAAAGGAATGACATGACCATCAAGAGCGTTCTGGAATTCAAGGTTGGCGACGCGGTCGTCTACCCGGCGCACGGCGTCGGCAAGGTCGCGGCCGTCGAGGTCCAGGAAGTCGCCGGCATGTCGTTGGAGGTCTACGTCGTGACCTTCGACCACGAGAAGATGACCCTGCGCGTCCCGACCAAGAAGGCCAAGACGGCGGGCCTGCGCTCGCTGGCCGCCGACGACGTGGTGACCAAGGCGCTGACCACCCTCAAGGGCCGCGCCCGGATCAAGCGCACCCTGTGGTCGCGCCGGGCCCAGGAATACGAAGCCAAGATCAACTCGGGCGACCTGATCTCGATCGCCGAAGTGGTCCGCGACCTGCACCGCGCCGACAGCCAGCCGGAGCAGTCCTATTCGGAGCGCCAGCTCTATGAATCGGCCCTGGACCGCATGGCTCGCGAAGTCGCTGCGGCCAACCGCATCGACAAGGACGCGGCCGTCCAGCTGCTGGCCAAGTCGCTCAGCGCCAAGAAAGCCGTCGTCGCCGCCGCCGAGGCCGCTGAAGAAGCCGAG
>JBBRFV010000134.1:0-6676 GCA_038241335.1 Caulobacterales bacterium
GTAGGAACCCGCGCCATTTGTGTGCAGTTTGATCGCCATGGAAAAGCTGTTCGTTCGGTTTGCTACGGCGACCGCCAAATTCGTGGGAAAACCGTGGACATTCATCGGCTGCTTGATGATTGTAGTATTGTGGGCAGTATCCGGCCCTATATTCAATTTCAATCAGACTTGGCAGTTAGTAATCAATACGGGAACTACAATAATCACATTTTTAGTGGTGTTCCTGATCCAGAACACCCAGAACCGTGACGGCGCGGCGATGCAGGCCAAGCTGGATGAGCTGATCCACGCCGTGCGGGCCGCGGATGAACGGTTCATCGGCATCGAACACCTGACCGAGAAGGATCTGGACAAGATTCTGGGCGAGGTGGAGGGGCGCGCAGCCCGTATCCATGGTGAAGGTCAGGACGCCCTGCCTGTGGTGGCGACGCGGGAGGAAGACCAGGCGACGGAGACGCGACGCGTCGCCCGCCGTCAGAGCACCGCGACGAAGAAGGCGGCGACGAAACGGAAGGCGAAGACGTCAGCGTGAGCGACCTGATCGCCAACGCCGTCGGGACGGCGGCGGCCCTGTGCTCCATCACCAGTTTCGCGCCCCAGATGATCAAGATCTGGAACGAGCGGGACGCCTCCTCCGTCTCGTTCAAGACCTATTCGCTGACGGTGACCTGTTTCGTCCTGTGGACCGTCTACGGGGTCATGACCGGCGCCTGGCCGGTCACCGTGGCGAACGCCTGCGCGCTGGTGATGGCCTCGATCGTGCTCATCATGAAATGGCGGTTCGACGGTCGCGCGCCAGGTTGACGATCCCCGTCACGCGCGGAATGATCCTGCACCTGCCTGTCGTTCCGAGTAAGTAAGGATCGCCCGATCTCCGACGCCCCGCCTTCCGGTCCGTCGATGCGCGTTCGCGATCTCGGCTGGCCCTCGATCCTGCTGCTGGCGGTCATCCAGTTCGCGGCCTTCGTCGATCGCGGAGTTCCGGCCGTGGTGGCGCCTTTGCTCAGGACCGGCTTCGGCCTGACGGACACCCAGGTCGGCGCCCTGCAGGGACCCGCCTTCTCGGTGCTCTACGCCGTGGGCCTGCTGGCTGCCGGCCAATGGAACGCCGGCCGCAATCCCTATCGAACGGCGGCGATCTGCCTGATCGCCTGGACGGTCGGCAGCGTGTTGTTCGCCCTGGCCCCAGGCTATGGCGAGATGGTCGTCGGGCGGGCCGTTCTGGGACTGGGGCAGGCGGCGTTCGCCCCGGCTGCCCTGAGTCTGCTGGCAGCTCAGACCAACCCGGCGCGGCGAGCGCGGGCTCTGTCGACCTTCACCACAGGCTCCTCCATCGGACGCAGCGCCGCCCTGTTCATCGGCGGCGCGGCCCTGACGTTGGTGGCCGGGCGCACCGTGTTCGGGCTGGAGCCGTGGCGGATCACCAGCCTGGTGCTGGTGCTCCCCAACCTTGTGCTGGCCGCCGCCCTGTTCGGCATGGCGCGCGGTTCGCCTCCGTCGATTCCCGACCGGACAGGTCTGGGCGCGGCGGCGAGGTTCATCATCGCCCGGCCGTCGACGCTGGCGCTGATCATGGCCGTCGGATCGGCGTGCGTGCTCGCGGTCCAGGCGGGCGGCGCCTGGAGTTCTTCGATCCTGCATCGAAGTCAGGGCCTGACTCCGGCGGAGGCGGGGCTGTGGACCGGCGCGGTGGTGCTGGTCTGCGCGCCGATCGGGCATCTGGGCGCGGGCTGGACCTCGGGCTCGCCCGCCGGACGCCGATGGGGCGCGGGGGTGCTGATGGCGGCGGGGATGGCCTCGGCGGCTCTGGGCGCGGTCGGAATGGCGGCGGCGGAAGACCGTCTAGCGGCGTTGGCGGGACTGGGCGTCCTGACGGCGGGCGGCGGTTTCGCGGCGGCGGCCGCCCTGATCGAGGTGCTGGCGATGACCGAGGCGCACCTGAGATCGCAGGTCAGCGCCATCTATCTGGCGCTCGTGTCTCTGGTGGGCGTCGGCCTGGGCCCGGTTCTGACCGGCGCGCTGAACGACCAGGCCTTCTCCGGCGCCGGCCTGGCCTGGTCGCTGGCCTTCGTGGTCGTCGTCTCGGCCCTGCCGGTGATCCTGATCGGCCTGCTCTACGCCCGGCGCTGGCGGGAATCGGCTTTGGCGCGCTGATCGCTGCGTCGCAACATGACCCCTTGCCTGACGCGGCGTCGCCGGGTCAGGGTGACGGTCACGCCATGTTTCAGCGGGCCGCGCCATGACCTCTTCCCCCCTGTGGATCGCGCCCGAGCTGGCGGCCTTCGTCGCCGACGAGGTGCTGCCCGGCCTGGGGCTGGAAGCCGCGACCTTCTGGGCGGGGGCCGGCGCCGTCTTCGAGCGGTTCGCGCCGGAGAACCGGCGGCTGCTGGCGGTTCGGGATCAGCTTCAGGCCAGGATCGATGACGGGTGCGCGGCGGGTCGGGGCGCGCCCTATGACGTCGGGGCGTCCGAAGGCCTGCTGAGAGAGATCGGCTATCTGGTCGACGAACCCGCGCCCTTTTCGATCGGGACCGAGGGTGTGGACGCCGAGGTCGCGACGATGGCGGGCCCGCAACTGGTGGTCCCGTCGCTGAACGCCCGCTTCGTGCTGAACGCCGCCAACGCCCGGTGGGGCAGTCTGTACGACGCCCTGTATGGAACCGACGCCTTGGGCCAGCCCCCGGCGCCGGGCCCTTATGACGCTGACCGGGGCAGGCAGGTGACGGCGCGCGCCAAGGCGTTTCTCGACGAGGCGGTTCCGCTGGCGACGGGGTCGCACGCCGACGTCGCCGGCTGGCGGGTCGAGGACGGCGCCCTGTCGCCGGCGCTGAAACGCCCGCAGCAGTTCGTCGGCTGGCGAGGGGAGGGGGTCTCGCCGACCTCGATCCTGCTGAGGAACCACGGCCTGCATATCGAACTGGTCATCGACCGGTCGGGCGCGGTCGGGGCGGGCGATCCGGCGGGACTGGCGGATGTGGTGCTGGAGGCGGCGCTGAGCACCATTGTCGACCTGGAGGACTCAGTCGCGGCGGTCGATGCGGCGGACAAGGTCGCAGCCTACCGCAACTGGCTGGGCCTGATGCGCGGCGACCTGACCGAGACCTTCGCCAAGGGCGGGCGGACGATGACGCGGACGCTGCAGCCCGATCGGGCGTGGACAGCTCCGGATGGCGGGACCCTGACCCTGCCCGGACGCAGCCTGCTGTTTGTGCGCAACGTCGGGCACCTGATGACCACGCCGGCGGTTCGACTGGCCGACGGATCGGACGCGCCCGAGGGGATTCTGGACGCCATCCTGACCTCGCTGATCGGCCTGTACGACCTGCGCGGTCTCGGCCGGTTCCGCAACAGCCGGCCAAGGTCCGGCCAAGGCTCGATCTATATCGTCAAACCCAAGATGCACGGCCCCGGGGAGTGCGCCTTCACCGACGCCCTGTTCGACGCGGTCGAGGACCTGCTGGGGCTGGCGCGGCACACCGTCAAGGTCGGGGTGATGGACGAGGAGCGGCGCACCTCGGCCAATCTGGCGGCCTGCATCCATGCGGTGAAGGACCGGATCGTCTTCATCAACACCGGCTTCTTGGACCGCACCGGCGACGAGATCCACACCGCGATGCAGGCCGGGCCGGTGGTGCGCAAGGGCGAGATCAAGACCTCCACCTGGATCGCCGCCTATGAGGGCCGCAACGTCGCCATTGGCCTGAAATGCGGCCTGTCGGGCCGGGCCCAGATCGGCAAGGGGATGTGGGCCGCGCCCGACCGGATGGCCGCGATGCTGGCCGAGAAGGGCGCGCATCCGCTGACCGGGGCCAACACCGCCTGGGTCCCCAGTCCCACGGCGGCGACCCTGCACGCGATGCACTATCACCAGACCGACGTCTTCGCCCGCCGGGCCGAGGTGGCCAAGGGGCCTGTTCCGGGACTGACGGCCCTGCTGACGCCGCCGCTGGCGCGGGACCGGGCATGGTCGGAGGCCGAGGTGGCCGAGGAACTGGACAACAACGCCCAGGGCCTGCTGGGCTATGTGGTGCGCTGGATCGACCAGGGCGTCGGCTGTTCCAAGGTGCCGGACATCCACGACGTCGGCCTGATGGAGGACCGCGCGACCCTGCGCATCTCCTCCCAACACATGGCCAACTGGCTGCTGCACGGGGTCTGCACGGCGGAACAGGTCGAGGCCGCGCTCCTGCGGATGGCGGCCAGGGTGGATCAACAGAACGCCGGCGACCCGGCCTACCGGCCCATGGCCGTCGATCCGGACGCCAGCCTCGCCTTCCAGGCGGCCCGCGCGTTGGTGTTTGAAGGAACCGCCCAGCCCAACGGCTACACCGAGCCGCTGCTGCACCGGTTCCGGCTGAGGGCGAAGGAAAGCTGAGCCGTCGCGCCGACGCCGTCCGGAACGATCCCCCGCCAGAACTATTATGTTGCGCCCGCGACGGCCCGCGGGCCAAGCTGGCTCCTCGATCTCGGCAAGGCGTGAATGATCCCGGTTTTCGATGAAATGTCAGGCGCTTCCGGGACGGAGGTCCGCAGGAGCTACCGCACCCTGGCCCGCTGGCTGGACGCGGCGCCGGCCGACCTGCTGCAGTCCCGTTCGCGCCAGGCCGAGCTGTTCTTCCGCCGCATGGGCGTGACCTTCGCCGTCTATGGCGACGCTGAGTCCAACGAGCGGCTGATCCCCTTCGATGTGGTGCCGCGCATCATGGGCGCGGCCGAATGGTCGCTGCTGGAGGCGGGCCTGATCCAGCGGGTCACCGCCATCAACGCCTTCCTCAAGGACGTCTACGGGCCGCAGGAGTGTATCCGCGCGGGGATCATTCCGGCCGATCTGGTCCTGACCAATCCCCACTATCGGCCCGAGATGCAGGGCCGCCGCCCGCCGGGCGACGTCTGGAACCACATCTCGGGCATCGATCTGGTCCGCACCGGCGAGGACAGTTTCTACGTGCTGGAGGACAATGTCCGCACGCCCTCGGGGGTCTCCTACATGCTGGAGAACCGCGAGATGATGATGCGGCTGTTCCCCGACCTGTTCGCCGAACACCGCATCCGCCCGGTCGAAACCTATACCGACATGCTGCTGCGCTCGCTGCAGGCCTCGGCCCCGGCGGGAGCGGGAGACGATCCGGTGATCGTGGTGCTGACGCCCGGCCCGTTCAACTCGGCCTATTACGAACACTCGTTCCTGGCCGACAAGATGGGCGTCGAGCTGGTCGAGGGGGCGGACATGTTCGTCAACGACGACATCGTCTTCATGCGTACGACCGAGGGGCCGAAGAAGGTCGACGTCATCTATCGCCGGGTCGACGACGACTTCCTCGATCCGCTGACCTTCAACCCGCGCTCGACCGTGGGCATCCCCGGCCTGATGGCGGCCTATCACGCCGGGACGGTGACCCTCGCCAACGCCGTGGGCACGGGCGTGGCCGACGACAAGGCGGTCTACACCTACCTGCCCGAGCTGATCCGGTTCTACACCGGTCAGGACGCCATCCTGCAGAACGTGCCGACGTGGCGCTGTCGCGAACCGGACGCGCTCAAGGAGGTGCTGAACCAGCTCGGCGAACTGGTGGTCAAGGAGGTCGGAGGATCGGGCGGCTACGGCATGCTGGTCGGACCCGCCTCGACCCGAGCCGAGATCGAGACCTTCCGCGCCAGGCTGATCGCCGACCCGGAGGACTTCATCGCCCAGCCGACCCTGCAGTTGTCGACCGCGCCGACGCTGGACGGCGGCAAGCTGGTGTCGCGCCACGTCGATCTGCGGCCCTTCGTGCTGTCCAGCCCGTCGGGCGTCCGGGTGACGCCGGGCGGACTGACGCGAGTGGCGCTGAAGCCGGGATCACTGGTGGTCAATTCCAGCCAGGGCGGCGGCACCAAGGACACATGGGTGCTGGATGACTGAGGCCATGAAAATCCTCTCCCATCGGGGGAGGGGGACCGCGAAGCGGTGGAGGGGGCTTCCCCCCCACCTCGGCGCAGGCCCCCTCCACCATGCTGCGCATGGTCCCCCTCCCTCGATGGGGGTGGAATAATGCTGTCCCGGACCGCCGACAGCCTCTACTGGACCGGCCGCTACATGGAGCGCGCCGACTTCCTGGCGCGCATCCTGGAGGCGGCCGTGCGGCATGCAGATGCCGGTGTCGGCCCGCCTGCGCGTCGCCGGCGCCGTGCAGAACCTGGGCCGCGGCCTCAAGTACGCCGAGGAGCGCGGCAACCTGCCGCGCCTCCTGCGCGCGGGCGCGCGCTACCAGCTTCCGACGACGCGCACGCACAGCCAGCTGTACGCGGACCTTCCCTATTACCTGAATGAGAAAGACATCCAACCGGCGCTCGGCCTCGAAGTGGGGTTCGGCGTCGTCGCGATGCGCGGCGGCGTGGCCCGGAAGTTCGGCGACCTCAATTTCACCGTCGGCATGGGCCTCGGGATGGGCCAGCTTTCGCTCGATTACGGCGCGTCGCTCATTTCGAAACTCGACGTGCAGCACCAGGTGAACGTGGGCGTTCGCTTCGGCGCCGCCCGCGTGAACACGGAGATCACGCGCGCGCCCGACCCGGCGCCCGACCTCACGCCGTCGGGCCGTCACACGCTGGGATCGCTCGACCCGGACCACCGCGCCGCGCCGTCGTCCGCCGCCGCGCCCCGCCCCGTGGCCAGCACGCAGCGCCGCATCTACGT
>JBBRFV010000135.1:0-6673 GCA_038241335.1 Caulobacterales bacterium
TGAGGAATTTCGATGATCACATTCAGGTCCCAGGGCGGGTTCGGGCCGACGGGAATGGCGTCGATGTTCATGACGGACTCGTCTATTGTGCAGTGCGATATGAAAGTGGCGGGCGTGATAGGCGCGCACGGCGCCCGAAGCAAGGCGAACCTGACGGGTCGGGTTCCGTTATAAGGGCCGGCGAGGAGACGGATCGATGACCCTGTTCGACTGGCTGGCGCTGGCCATCTTCGTTGTCTGCTGGCTTGGCTACGGGCCCTTTCTGAGCGTGCTGGCGCGGCAGAGCGGCACGCTGAATGACGACATGATGGTGATCCGCAGGGTGTGGATGACGGCCATGACCCATCGCGAGGTGCGGCTGGTCGACAGCCAGCTGATGGGCCATTCGATCAACACCGCCAGCTTCTTCGCCTCGACCAATCTGCTGCTGATCGCCGCGGTGGGCGGGGTGCTGTTCGGCGGCCACGACGCTCTCCAGGGCTTCAAATCGATCGGCGCCGAGGCGGTGTCGACCCGACTTCTGGAAGGCAAGCTGGCTCTGGTGTTGCTGTGCCTGGCGCGCGGCCTGCTGGACTTCATCTGGTCGATCCGCCAGCTCAACTACTCCCTGGCCGTGATCGGCGCCGCGCCCGAGGCCAATACCGAGGCCGACCGGATGGCGCTGGGGCAGGCGGCGACGGGTCTGCTGAACCCGGCGTTGAGCGCCTTCAGCCAAGGCGTGCGAGGCTATTATTTCGCGCTTGCGGCGGCGGCCTGGCTGTTTGGCCCGGTGTGGCTGGCGGTCGGAGTGGGGGCGGCGTTCGCCCTGCTGGTCTGGCGCCAGGCGGGTTCCCCGGCGGCGCGGGCCATTCGCGATGCGCGGCGGCTGCTGGAGCGATAAGCCCCCTCGGCGGCGCGGATTCACGCCGTTACACGGTGTGAACGCAGGTGCGAGATAACCGGTTGACGCGTTGTGCACCGCACACTAGCTTCATTTTCGACGCCTCCGGGCGTCATGCCCTTTCCTGGGCGTTTCCTCCCAAACAGACTTCATGCCGCGCCCTCGGGCGCGGCTTTTTTCTTGTCTCAGAGGGGCTGGGACAAAAGCTCGGCGATGACACGGACCACGCCCTTTTCGGCGCGGCTCCAGCCCGGTCCCCGCGTTCGCGCCGCCTCATCGAAATAGAGGGCCCGGTTCAGTTCGATCTGCAGGGCGTGGAAGCCCTCGGCGGGCCGGCCCCAGCGCTGGGTGGTCCAGCCACCGGCGTAGGGGACGTTCAGCGCCACCCGCCAGCCCAGGTCCTCGAACAGCCGCCGCACGCGCCGGGTCAGCCCGGCCGAACACGCGCTCCCGTGGCGGTCGCCTAGCACCACGTCGGGCCCGCGCAGGCCGCGTGCGCTCCCGGTCGCATGGGCGGGCATGGAATGCCAGTCGATCAGCACCGCCGAGCCGTGGCGCGAATGGGCAGCCGCCATCAGGCCGTCGAGCGCTTCGTGCCAGGGCGCGTGAACCCGGGCGATCCGCCCCGCCGCCTCCACGCGCGTCAGGGTCCTGGCGTGGAGCGGCCGGCCGTCGCCGCTCAGCCGCGGAATCACGCCGTAGCCGGCGGCGGTGCGTGGAAGGACGGGGCCGGCGGGCAGGCCGTCGATCAGCCGGGAGTCGAGGTCACCGGGATCGCGGTTCAGATCGACGTAGGCCCGACCAATCCGGGCCAGCAGCAGGGCGGCTCCGTGGTCCGCCCCCGAAGCGATCAGCCGATCGACCAGCGCGTCCTCGGCGCTGCGCAGGCTGGTCTCGGGCAGGGCGGGGTCCGCCTCCATGTCGGCCGGATAGACCACGCCCGAATGGGGCGAGGCGAAGACGAAGCGGCCCGGCGCGGCCGGCCGCACGACGACGAAGGCCTCGCCGCCGTCCTGGCCTCCCGCTGCTTCCTCACCCGTCTGCATGACGCCAGCCATATCCTGTTTCACGCGGTCCTCCACAGGAAGGCCGCCTGCGAGGCCGCGGTCACGCGGCTGATTTTCATGGCGGGTTTACCAGTCGCGGCGTAGCCTCCGCGAAAGACGACCCGGGGCGGATATCCACATATGGCGCGCATTCTTCTGGCCGAAGACGACAATTCGCTGCGGGGCTTCCTGACCCGTGCGCTGGAACGCGCCGGCCATTCGGTGGTCGATTGCGAGAACGGCGACGACGCCATCGACGCCCTGGATCAGGGCCCGTGGGACCTGCTGCTGACCGACATCGTCATGCCCGGCGCCGACGGCATCGAGGTGGCGCGCGTCGCCGCCGCCCGCCAGCCCGGCATCCGCATCATGTTCATCACCGGCTTCGCCGCCGTCGCCCTGTCGGCCGCGCAGGCCAGCCCGCAGGCCAAGGTGCTGTCCAAGCCCGTCCACCTGCGCGACCTCGTCGGCGAGGTGGAGCGGATGGTCGCGGCGGCTTAATTCCAGGTCCCTACTGCGATGCGCGCGACGCCTCGCTGCTTGAGCGACCTAGGCGAATTGCCCCCGAATGGCCCCTGTTTCGCCCTTGCAGTCGGCGGGCTGTGCGGGTTATAGACCCTTCCTTCCCGTTCCGGACCTGTCTGGAACCGTCTTGGCGGATGCGTAGCTCAGCGGGAGAGCACCTCGTTGACATCGAGGGGGTCACAGGTTCAATCCCTGTCGCGTCCACCATTTTCCTTCTGAATATCAGACGCTTGCGGAACCCGAACCTGAAACGGGTGTTTTTGCGCGTCCTGCGCTGAAACCATCGACGGGGTGACGGCTTCAGCCTTCATGGCCCCCGATCTAGACACCCTGCTCGAAGGTTCCCCGGCATATGGCGTCCTCGACGCCCGCGACGGGGTGGTGCTGTTCCGAAGGCCCGGCCATGAGGCGGCTTTCAACGCCCTCGCCGCCGAGGTTCTGGAGGCCTCGGGCGACGCCTATGAGGCCATTCCGCTAACGGACGATGAAGCCGGTTGCGACCGCCTGTTCATCGCCCCCCTCAGCGAGCATAAATCCTTCGATCCGCGCTAGGCCGTCGGGGTCAGGCTCGCCGCATTATTGGAACGGTCCTTGTCCGGCAGGTGGTGATCGGGGTCGATCATCGCCGACCTCACCGCGCCGTGGCTCGCCAGGTGGAAGACGTGACGGCCGCGTTGCAACCAGGTCTCGACCGGGACACGGACGTCGGTGGTCGTCCCGTCCGCCCAGGCGACCCGCAGGGTGGCGGGCAGGACCAGCTGGTCTCGATTGTCGACCGTGACGTCCACGCCCTTGGCCATGTCGCCGTCCGTGTAGGCGATTGAGGCCACGGCCAGATCGTGACGCCAGTTGTTCAGGTACCAGCCGCGCCAGAACCACGACAGATCCTCGCCCGACTCGCTCTCCATGGCGCGGAAGAAGTCGCTCGGCTTGGGATGTCTGAACGCCCATTCGCGGATGAAGCGGCGGAAGGCGGCGTCGAACCGGTCGGGCCCCAGGATTTCCTCGCGCAGCAGGGTCAGGCCGAAGGCGGATTTGAAATAGGTGATCGGGTGCCGGTATTTCTCCTGGATGGCGTCGGCCCGGGTCATGATCACCGGCGCGGCCGTGTCGTCCATGACGGTCGCCATCTGGTCGGCGGGGGCGATCCCCGGTCGGGGCGCGTATTCGCCGTCGCGCTTGGGCCCGTAGACGCCGCCCTGGAAGGCGTCGGACTCATAGACGTCGATGAAGGTGTTGAAGCCCTCGTCCATCCACGCGTCGCGCCGCTCGTCGAAGCCGACGATCATCGGGAACCAGCTGTGGCCGATCTCGTGGGCCGAGATCCAGAACAGCACCCCGCCGGCGTCGTCGACCCCGTCGAAGACAATGCCCGGATACTCCATGCCGGTGGCCGGGCCGGCGACGTTGATCGCGTTCGGCCAGGGGTAGGGATACCAGGCCGAGAAGGTCTCGACCGCATGCTTCATGTATTCGGTCGAGCGGGACCATTTGTCCTGGCCGACGCTCTCGACCGGATAGACGGACTGGGCCAGCGCGGTCTTGCCGTCCGGCAGGTTGATGCGGGCGGCGTCCCAGACGAAGACGTCCGAGGCGGTGAAGGCCACGTCGCGGGTGTGCTCCATGTGGAAGCGCCAGGTCTTGGTCGCCGCCCCGGGGTCCGAGGCGACGGCGGCGGCGACCTCTTCGGGGGTGCGGATGACCACGGTGGCGTCGCTGGTCCGGGCCTGCGCCAGCCGCGCCCGCTGGTCGGCGGTCAGGACCTCGGCTGGGTTGGTCAGGTCGCCTGACCCGGCCACGATCATGTCGGCCGGCACGGTCACGGCGTAGTCGAACCCGCCGTATTCCAGATAGAATTCGTTGGCCAGGTACGGCAGCGGGTCCCAGCCGCGGACGTCGTCATAAACGGCCATGCGCGGATACCACTGGGCCAGGTCGTAGATCTCGCCGTCCTTCGACGTCCCCCAGGCGGTGCGGCCGCCGAACTCGCCGGGGATTTCGTAGTGGTAGTGGATGCGCAGCTTCGTCTCGCCGCCCTTGCCGCGCAGACCGGAGGGCAGGGTCACGCGCATGCGGGTGTCGTCGACCAGGTGCGGGGCCGCGACCCAGTTGCGGCCCGTCTGGACCTCGACGCTGTCGATCACATAGCCGTCGGTCTGGCCGCCGCGCGCCCGGTTCGAGAAGGCGCCCGAACGGGAGTCGGGGCGGTAGGTGTTCTGGTCCAGTTGCAGCCACAGGACGTCCAGCGTGTCGGGGCTGTTGTTGACGTAGTCGACGACCATGGAGGCCGTCAGGGTCTTGGTCGCCGGGTCCAGCCGTGCGTCGATGTCGTAGTCGACGCGGTTCTGCCAATAGTCGGGGCCCGGAACGCCTGAGCCGGTGCGAATGGTGGTCGCCGCGCCCGGCAGGGTCAGGGGCGCAAAGGTCAGCAGCGGATCATAGCCGGGGACCTGTCCCATCTGCCCCGTGGGGGTCTGGGCCGGCGCCTGGGCTGCGGCCGGAACCGCGCAGGCGAGCAGGAGAACGGCGGGCAGCATGAAACGCATGACGACTTCCCTGAATGGACCGCTGTCTGGTTAGACCGCACCGTCGTTGCGGTCGAGACGCCTGTCTAGCCGCGCCCCGGAATCTCCAGCCCCCGTTGCACCGCCGGACGAGCGAGGCCGCGCTCCAGCCAGGCCGGGACGTTCTTCAGGGCGTCGAAATCGACCAGCTCGCGGGCCTCGTAGAAGCCGATCAGATTGCGCACCCAGCCCAGGCTGGCGACGTCGGCAATGGAGTAGTCGCCCATGATCCAGTCCCGGCCCTCAAGACGGGTGTCGAGCACGCCCAGCAGCCGCTTCGCCTCGGTGACGTAACGCTCCAGCGGACGCTTGTCCTCGAAGGCCTTGCCGGCGAATTTGTTGAAGAATCCGAGCTGGCCGAAGGTCGGGCCGAGACCGCCCATCTGGAACATGACCCACTGCAAGGTCTCGTACCGGCCGGCGGCGTCGGCGGGGATCAGCCGGCCGGTCTTCTCGGCCAGATAGACCAGGATGGCGCCCGACTCGAACAGGGCCAGCGGCTTTCCGCCGGGACCATCGGGGTCGATGTTGGCGGGGATCTTGCCGTTGGGGTTCAGCGAGAGGAATTCCGGGGTCCAGCTCTCGTTCTTCATGATGTCGACCAGGTGCGGCTCATAGGCCAGACCGATCTCCTCCAGCATGATCGAGACCTTCACCCCATTGGGCGTGTTCAGCGAATAGAGCTGCAGCCGGTCGGGGTGCTGCGCGGGCCAGCGTTTCGTGATGGGAAAGGCTGAAAGGTCGGTCATCGGGAGGCTCCAGCGGGTTGATCCGGAATGTAGGCAGCCGGTTTCTAACCGCAATAGTATTGGTGGCTTATTCAGACGACCGTTCCTGACGCAGGAAGCCGCTACGGTGCCGGATCGACGATCGAGAACCGATCGATCCGGACTCTCTGGACCCTCTGGACTCTCTGGACCCTGTTTTCGCGGCGGATGCGACGAGCGTCGTCACTGGACCGGCGCGCTCGTGCGAGGCATTGGAGGGCCATGCCCGAGATGTTTTCGATCCCGACCCCCGACCAGTGGCGCGCCCTGGCCGCGAAAGCGCTGAAGGACCGGCCGCTGGAAGGCCTGGTGCATCTGGACGCCGACGGCCTGGCCGTGCGGCCACTTTACGCCGCCGCCACCGTCATCGAACCCGTCTTGGCGCCCCGACCCTCGGACGCCGACGGCCGGGCCTGGGACCTGCGCACCCTGGTCGAGGGCGACGATCCGGAGACGGTGAACGCGGCGGTGCTGGCCGACCTCGCGGGCGGGGCGGCGTCGGTGGTGTTGAAGGGCGGGGCGCTGGCGGATTCCGAGCCTCTGGCCCGGGCGCTGGACGGGGTCGCCCTGGAGCTGGCGGCGATCGGTCTTGACGCCGGGATGAACGGACCCGAGGCGGCCAATGCGCTGGCCGTGGCGGCCAAGGGCTCGCCGCGGGCGAAGCTGATGTTCCACATGGACCCGGTCTCGACCTTCGCCGAGGTCGGGGTCGCGTCGCGCGCCATGGACGAACACCTGATGCTGGCGGCCAACACGGCGGCGCGGCACGCCGGAGCCTATCCGGAGGCGAGCTTCTTCATGGCCTCGGGCCGTGTCGTGCATGAGGCGGGCGGGTCCATCGGACAGGAACTGGCCTTCGCCACGGCCAACGCCGCGGCGCTCGTCAAGGCG
>JBBRFV010000136.1:0-6672 GCA_038241335.1 Caulobacterales bacterium
TACTCATGGGGGCGCCCTCAGGCCTTGAAGTGGTCGGCGATCCGGGCCGCCAGCTTGCGCGCCACCTCCGCCTTGGCCTGCCTTGGCCACGATTCGGCGGCGCCGTCGCGGGTGAACAGGGTCACCGCATTGCCGTCAGCGCCGAAGACATCGTCGGACACGTCGTTGCCGACGATCCAGTCGCAGCCCTTGCGCGACAGCTTGGCCCGGGCGTTGGCCTCCAGGTCCGTGGTCTCGGCCGCGAAGCCGATGACCAGCTTCGGCCGCTTCTTCCCGGGGGCGGAGACGCCGGCGAGGATGTCGGGATTCTCGATCAGGGCCAGCGACGGCGGCCCGCCCGGCGCCTTCTTGATCTTGCCCGAGGCCACGCCGTCGACGCGCCAGTCGGCCACGGCGGCGCTCATCACTGCGATGTCGGCGGGAAGCAAGGCGTCGACAGCCGCCTGCATCTCCCGCGCGGTCTCGACCCAGATCCGTTGGACGCCGAGCGGCGCGGACAGGGCGACCGGACCGGACACCAGCGTCACCTCCGCACCCAGCGCCGCCAGGGCCTCGGCGATCGCATAGCCCTGCTTGCCGCTGGACCGGTTGGTCAGGCCTCGCACGGGATCGATCGGCTCGAAGGTCGGGCCGGCGGTGACCACCGCCCGGCGCCCCGCCAGCGGACGGCCGTCGGGACCCGTCAGCAGACCGGCGACGGCGTCGAGGATCGCGGCCGGCTCGGCCATCCGGCCGGGGCCGAACTCGCCGCAGGCCATCTCGCCCTCGTCGGGGCCGACCACGGCGACGCCGTGGAAGCCGTCGAAACCCTTGAGCCTCGCCACGTTGGCCTGCACCGCCGGGTGCAGCCACATCCGCACATTCATGGCCGGAGCCAACAGGACCTTCTTGTCGGTGGCCAGAAGCGTGGTCGAGGCCAGGTCGTCGGCCATCCCGTTGGCCGCCTTGGCGATCAGCCCCGCCGTCGCCGGGGCGACCACCACCAGATCAGCCCAGCGCGACAGCTCGATATGGCCCATGGCCGTCTCGTCCTCCGGCATGAACAGGGCCTGGCGCACCGGATGGCCGGTCAGGGCGGCCAGCGACATCGGCGTGACGAACTCGGCCCCCGCCGGGGTCAGCAGGCTCATCACCTCGGCCCCCGATTTCTTCAGCAGACGAACGAGCTCCAGCGCCTTGTAGGCGGCGATGCCGCCGCCGACGATCAGCAGGATCTTGCGTCCGGAAAGGGCAGCGGCGCTCATGGGGTTCCTCTAGCGATCCCGGGCCCCGCCGTCGAGAGATTGGCCCGGATCGGCCGGCGTGCGTCACGGCTGTCCAGCCTGTCGCTCAAGTCATCGGCGGGGTGTCCCTCAAGTCCTCGTCGGAATGTCCCCGAAGTCTCGTGGAAGTCCTCCCCGTCGCCCCAAACCGGAACGTTGCAAGAACAAACAGTCTATGGTTATGTTCCTGACGGAGAGTTCAACCATGGGAGGGATTCATGAACGCCACGATGAAGCGGACCGCGGCCGTGCTGGTTCTGCTGGGGCTGGCCGCCTGCGGAAACGGCGGCTCGGCCGTCGAGACGCGCGAGCGAACCGAGGGCGGAGCGGCGCTGGCGGCGACGAGCGGGGATACGGCGGCGGTCGCGGGCGTGGAGACGGCGGCGCCGCAACGCGAACGAACCGTCGTCACCGCCAACCGGCGCGAGACCGTCGACGCCAAGATCCAGCGGCTCTATGCGCGCAACGGGGCCGCCTTCGGGGCCCGCTCAGCCGAAGATTATCTGGCGCGCCTGACGGCGTTCGCCGCTCATCCGCCGCGCGACGCCGACACGGTCAAGCGGCCGAACGGCGACACCCTGATCTATCAGGCATCCACCAACACCTTTGCGGTCGTGGCGCGGGACGGCACGCCGCGCACCATGTTCAAGCCGGACGATGGCGCGACCTACTGGGCGCAGCAGAAGGAACGCGCGCCTGCCTTCGGGCGGCGGCGGACGTCAGACCCGCAGGGCTGAACGCAGCAAACGAGGCCCGTCAGGCCTCGTCCGGCTCCGAGCGGTCCGCCATGTCGCGGACCAGCTCGAGGGCCAGCTTCTGCTGGCGCGCTGACAACTGGGGCGCCAGCCGGCCGATCTCGATGGTGTATCGGGTGGCCGGGAAGTCGTGGTCGAAGGCCGCGCCGGTCTCGGCCATGCCCGATTGGGCGGCGGCCAGGCCATCGAAGAAATACCCGATATCAACCTTGAAGAACCGCGCGATGTCCCAGAGCTTGGACGCCGAGATGCGGTTGGCGCCCTTCTCGTATTTCTGGATTTGCTGGAAGGTCAGTCCCAGCGCCCGACCCAGGTCGCTCTGATTGTAGCCGAGCGCGAGCCGTTTCTCGCACACCCTGCGTCCGACGTGCCGGTCCACCGGATGGGGTCCGTCCTCGCCCTTGCCTCTGGCCATCGTCAATCAGTTCCTCGCTTGCCGCCAAGCCTGAATGCGCCGCTCTCAGGGGCGTGTCATCAAAAAATACAGAAACCGCGGCGCCTGCATTGAGCGATGGTTGCGTAAGCGGTTTCGCCCTCGCGCATGGCGCGAAAAACCCCGAAATTCGGCGCTGGCCGGGCCTCGGGCGCCCGAATCAGGTCGCCGATCGGGCGCGGCGAAACAGTCCGGGGACGGCGACGGCGAGGCCCGCCAGCACCGCCAGCCAGAACAGCAGGTCGCCGATCCGGCCATAGAGGGTGATCGCCGTCGGCCGGGGCAATCGGGCGTCGATGACCCCGCTCTGGCCCGGGTCGAGCCGCTGGTCGGCGACGACGCGTCCCCAGGGATCAATCATGGCCGAGACGCCCGTCGGCGTGGCGCGCACGATCGGCAGCCCTGTCTCTATGGCCCGGTAACTGGCCAGGTTCAGATGTTGGATGGGGCCCGAGGTCCGGCCGAACCACGCGTCGTTGGAGATGTTGACGATCCACCCGGGCCGCCCCTTCGCGCCCGGGGTGAAGCCGGGATAGAGGCTCTCGTAGCAGATCAGCGGCTGGGCTCGCGGGGCGCCCGGAATGTCGATCGGGGCCGGGCGCGGGCCGGGCGAGAAATCGGCCTCCATATGGGTCAGGCTGCGCACGCCGAGCGCGCCCAGAAGTCGTCCGGCCGGCAGGAATTCGCCGAACGGCACCAGGCGGTATTTGTCGTACGCCGCCTTGACCAGGGGGGTCGGCCCGCCGGCGTTGCGCACCAGCATCAGGCTGTTGAAATAGCGCTCGCCGCCCGGCGCCGTCGAATCCGGCTCGCCCCGTCCGAGGCCCATGATCAGCGTCTGGTCCGGGCTGAGTGCATCCTGGATGCGCACCGCGTCCGGCGAGCCGGAGCCGAACACGCCCTCGGCGCTGTTGGGCAGGGCGCCCTCGGGCCAGATGACGATGTCCGGGGTCACGGCGCCCGGCTGGGCCGTCAGCCGCACATAGCGGTCGACGATGCCGCGATAGGCCTCGGGCGTCCATTTGGACTCCTGCGCGATATCGGCCTGAACGATCCGCACCACGGTGTCGGTCAGTTCGAGCCGCGCGTGCGACAGTCGCAGGCCGCCTCCCACGATCAGGGCCGCCAGCGTCAGCGCGCCCAGTCCGGCCGCGATCAGCCGGGGCGCCCGCGCGCCCCTGTCGAGCAGCGGCGCGAAGGCGGCGCAGGCGGCCACGGTGACGAAGCTGAGGCCGTAGATCCCCGCCACGGCGGCGAACTGCGACGCCGGCGATCCGGCCCGCCAGCTGGCTCCCGCCGGGTTCCAGGGGAAGCCGCTCAATACATGGCCGCGCAGCCATTCCAGCAGGCAGAACAGGGCGGCGAAGACCAGCACCCGGCGCGCGCCGGCGGGTTTGAACCGCCAGTAGGCCCGCGAGGCCCAGCCCCAGAAAAGGCCGAGCCCGATCGGCAGCAGGCTGGCCGCGAACGGCCCCATCCAGGCCTGCTCGGGATCGACGAGGAAGGCCTCGGCCACCCACCAGCAGCTGATGAAAAAATAGGCGAAGCCGGACAGCCAGCCCATCCAGAAGGCCCCGCGCTCGCTGGTCGATCGTTCCGACAGGACCAGCAGCAGCGGATAGCCCAGCAGACCCGGCAGGACGCCGAACGGCGGATGCGCCAGGGCCGCGCCCGCGCCCGCCAGCAAGGCCAGGGCGATGCGGCCGAAGCCCGGGATCAGGCGGTCGCGGCGGGGGGCGGTATCAGGCGTCGGCATCGGGCCTGTATGGGTCGGCGACCCCCAGGCTGGCAAGGATGGCGCGCTCTTCCGCCTCCATGTCCTCCGCCTCGCCCTCGACCACGTGGTCGCGGCCCAGAAGGTGAAGAACGCCGTGGACGGTCAGATGGCTCAGGTGATCGGCCAGCGACTTGCCCTGGGCCGTGGCCTCCGCCGCGCAGACGCCGAGCCCCAGGACCAGGTCGCCGAGGTGCGGGGCCGCGCTCTCCGCCGCCGGGAAGGACAGGACATTGGTCGGTTGGTCGCGGTCGCGGAATCGGGCGTTCAGCTCGCGCACCGCCCCGTCCCCGGTCAACAGCACCACGACATCGCCCGCGACCGTCCCCAGCGCGGCCATGGCGGCCCGTTCGACCACCACCAGGGCCTCGGGCAGGGTCCGGATCCAGTCCGCGTCCTCGACCTCGACCTCGATCATCGGGCCGGGTCCTCCAGGTCGGGCGCCGGACGGCCTCGCGCCGAGTCGGCGTCATAGGCGCGCACAATCCGCTCGACCATGGCGTGGCGCACCACGTCCTGGGCTTCGAACCGCTGCACGCCGACGCCCTTCACATCCTCGAGGATGCGCAGGGCGTGCGAAAGGCCGGAGTCGCGCGGGTTCAGCAGGTCGACCTGCGAAGGGTCGCCGGTCACCACCATCCGCGCGCCCTCGCCGAGCCGGGTCAGCACCATCTTCATCTGCAGGCGCGAGGTGTTCTGGGCTTCATCGACGATGATGAAGGCGTGGGCCAGGGTGCGGCCGCGCATGAAGGCGATCGGCGCGGCCTCGATCTCGCCCTTGTCGCGCCGGCGGCGCACGTCGTCGGGGCCCAGGATGTCGTTCAGCGCTTCCCAGATCGGCGCCAGATAGGGGTCGACCTTCTCGTTCAGGTCGCCCGGCAGAAAGCCCAGCTTCTCACCCGCCTCGACCGCCGGCCGGGTGATGACCAGCCGGTCCACCTGTCCACGACGCAACAGCGAGGCGCCGTAGGCGGCGGCGAGGAAGGTCTTGCCCGTGCCGGCCGGACCGACGCCGAAGGTCAGCTCGCATTGCGACAGCAGGGCCAGATAGTTGGCCTGGGCCGCCGTCTTGGGCGCGATGGCCCCCCGCCGTCCGACCGGCAGGGCGATGGCGTCGGGGGCCACGCTCTCCTGCCCCGCGCGCGGCTGGGCCACGGCCGCGCCCAGCGCCGTGCGAACGTCGGCCTCGGTGATCTCGGCCCCGGTGTCGGCCCTGTTGGCCAGGGTCTCGATGACCCGCTTGGCCTGGGCCCGATCGCGGGCCGAACCGTTGATTGACACGCCCCCGCCCGGCGTTTCGACCAGAACCTTGAACCGATCCTCGATCAGGGCGAGGTGGCGGCTGTTGGGTCCGATGACGGCGCGCAGGGCCGTATCGTCGAGGGCCAGGAACTCACTCTCACGCGCCATCAGGCGACCTTCTGTTCGACCGGGGGACTTCGGTCATCGGGTTGGGTGTTCAACGCACCACCCGAACGTTCAGCCTTGGCCAAGGTTCGAGCGGGTCGAATTTCAGGCGTCGTCGCGCCGGGCGTGACGCGTGAAGATCAGGCCCTCGCGCTTGGACGGCTCGGCCCCGTCGATCGGCGTGCCGTACAATTCCAGCTTGTGGCCGATGAGCCGGAAGCCCAGCCGTTCGGCGATCTCGGTCTTCAGCTTCTCGATCTCGGCGTCAAAGAATTCGATCACCTCGCCCGAACGGGCGTCGATCAGGTGGTCGTGGTGATCGTCCCCCGCCTCTTCGTAGCGGGAGCGGCCGTCGCCGAAGTCATGCTTCTCGACCACGCCCGCTTCCTCGAACAGGCGCACGGTGCGGTAAACGGTGGCGATCGAAATATGCGGATCTATGGCCGAGGCGCGGCGGTACAGTTCCTCGACGTCGGGGTGATCCTCGGCGGCCGACAGCACGCGCGCGATCACACGCCGCTGCTCGGTCATGCGCATGCCGCGGTCGGCGCAGAGTTTCTCGATACGATCCATGGGCTGGCAGGATAGGGGGCTGATCAAGGCGTGGGAAGCCGCCCCGGCAAGTTGAGTGCGAGGAGCAGGGCGTCGACCGTCGAGCCCCCGGGGCGGGCGTAGTATCCGGGGCGCCGACCGACCGCCGCGAACCCGGCCCGGGCATAGAGGGCGCGGGCGGCGGCGTTGTCTTCGGCGACCTCCAGAAAGGCGCGTGCGGCCCCGTCCCGTACGGCCGCATCCAGCCCCGCGCGGACCAGACGGGCGCCCAGACCCAGTTGCCGCGCATCGGGGGCGACGGCCAGGGTCAGGATCTCGGTCTCGTCGAGCACCGTCCGCAGCAGGATGAAACCGTCCATCGCCTCGACCAGCCGGACACCGTCCTGAGCCAGCAGGGCCGCGAAGGCCGCCGCCGTCCACGGCGCGTCGAAGGCCGAACCGTGGAGCGCCGCCAGCCGGGCGGCCGTCGCGGCGGACGCCGACGTCACG
>JBBRFV010000137.1:0-6638 GCA_038241335.1 Caulobacterales bacterium
TCGGCCGACGGCCCGATCAGATGGGTGATCCGCTCGCGCATTTCCCGAGCGGCCTTGTTGGTGAAGGTGACGGCCAGCAGTTCCCAGGGCCGCGCTCGCCCGGTCGCGAGGATGTGCGCCAGCCGGGTCGTCAGCACCCGCGTCTTGCCCGTCCCCGCCCCGGCCAGAACCAGCACCGGCCCCTCGGTCGCCTCGACCGCCTCGCGCTGCTCGGGGTTCAGGCCCGCCAGATAGTCGGCCGCCGCCGGCTCGACGCCGTTGGGACCGCGGGACCGGGCGAGTTCGGAGATACGCTGTGCGGGGGTGTCAGGCAGACTCATCGGCGGAACATAAGGGGCACGAGGCCATCTGTCAGCGTCGGCGTTCGCCGAGCTTCCGGAACCGTCAAGCGCTGCCGTCGTTTCGGCACCATCGACAGATTGGGGACGGACCAAGCCATGACGGACAACAACACCAACAACACCGGCGGCGGCGGCAACGCGGGCCTCGCCTTCATCGTCGGCGGGGTCGTCGTCGTTCTGGCCATCGTGGCTTATTTCGTTTTCGCTGGCGGCGGCATGAACCAGACCAAGAAGGTCGATGTGAACGTCAAGCTGCCCGAGGTTTCGGCCCCGGCCATCCCAGCGCCCTCGACCAACTGAGGCGCGCGATGAGCGAACCGCGAGAACGGCCCGATGCCGTCCACCAGACGAGCATCAACAACCCCCCGCCGCGCGGCGGGGGGAATAGCTGGATCGCTTTTCTGATCGGCGGCTTGGTGGTCGTGGTCGCCATCATCGCCGTGGTTCTCTGGTCCAACGGCGGCTCGGTCCCCAAGTCGGCTGCGTCTGACATCGCCGTGGACATCAACCTGCCCCACCCGACCTTGCCGACGCCGCCGAGGATGCCCGATCTGCCGACGCCGGCGCCCATCGAGCCGCCGACCCTGCCGCAACCCAACCCCGCGCCAGCGAACTAGACGATCAGCGCAGCTGGTAGGTCACCGTCGTGACCACCCGAACGCGCTTGTTCAGCGAGGTGGATTCCTCGTCGATGTCCTCGCGGGCCAGGATTTCGAACGAGCCCTGGGTCGCCTGTTTGATCGGCCCCAGCGGGGCTCCGGAATCCTTGGCGAATTGCTCGGCCCCGCTGCGGGCCGACGCGGTCGCTTCGCCGATCATGCCCGGCCGGACCTCGTTCAGCTTGGTGAAGACATAGGTCGGGGCGGAGAAGTCCAGCAGCACATCCTGCCGCACCAGCTGGTCCAGCGCCCGGTCGGTCCGCGCGACCCGGGCCACGTCGTTGGTGCGCACGGTCACGGATTGGCTGAGGGTGTAGTGCAACACGCCGGCTTGCGGCTGATAGGCGTTGGCCTTGTTGTCGGTCACCTGCAGCCGGCCGACGGTGATGGCGTCGTCGGCATAGCCCTGTTGCCGCAGAAACGTCCGCACCTTGGCGAGATCGCCGTCGATCCGTGCTTTCAGCACATCCAGATCGTCGGCGGCGGCGGAGAACCGCAGGGTCAGGACGGCCAGGTCGGCGACGACGTTCTTCTCCGCCACGCCCCTCACAGTCACCTGCCGGTTGCCGGTGGTGGCGTTGACCACGCCGCTGCCCACGAAGGCCCCGCCGCCGATCAGTCCGATGGCGATCAGACCCCCGAAGATCACCGGTGGAAGCAGGTTTCTGTCGATCTTGTCGAGCACGGCGATTTCCCTCTGGAAAGAGGACCATGCGCCGACCGTGGCGGCTGTCAATCGCCGTTGGATGAACTCTTTTCACCGGCGGTTCTGAGCGCCAGCAGACGGCAGGCCGAGGCCAGGGGCGTGCGCCCGCGGGTGTCGTCGACCCAGGCCAGAAGCCCGGCCTGACTCAGGTCCCGATCGGCCGCGATCCGGTCCAGAACGACCCAGAATTCCGGCTCCAGCGCCACCGAGGTGGCGTGCCCCGACAAGGAGACCGACCGTTTCTTCAGCATTGTCCCCGCCGTGCGCCCAGAGCCCGATCCTCGATGCGGATCCGATACGTCACCAGCGCCGCGTTGAGAACGCTGAAGACCAGGGCGATGGCCCACTGGCCGAACATCAGCGGCAGGACGGCGATCTCCAGCGAGGCGACGATGTAGTTGGGATGACGCACGAAGCGGTACGGCCCGGTCCGCACCAGCGGCGCCCCTAGCACGGTGATGATCCGCGTCGTCCAGTATGGTCCGAGACTGGAGATCACCCAGGCGCGGCCGACCTGCAGCAGGATGTAGAGGGCGAACCAGACCGGGTTGGGGACCGCCGTCCAGGGGGTGAAGATCGCCAGCGCCGCCAGCCATGCCGCGTGCAGGGCGATGAACAGCGGATAATGTTTCGCCCCCACCTCGACCGCCCCGGCGGCCAGCAGCCGCTTCGTGTTCCGGTCGGCGAGCCACAGCTCCCACAACCGCTGCGCCACGACCAGGCCGAGGATGATCAGGAAGACGTACATCAGGCGTGAACCAGCATCAGACCGGCCGTGAACCCCGGCCCCAGGGTGGTCAGCAGCAGTGGCCCCTTGGCCCCTTCGTCCAGCATCGCCTTGAGCACGAACAGCACAGTCGCCGCGCTCATGTTGCCGTGGTCGCGCAGCACGTCGCGGGTGTGGGTCAGCGCTCCCTCGGTCAGTTCGAAACAGCTCTCCAGCGCGTCGATCACCTTGGCCCCGCCGGGATGGCAGACGAACCCGCCGACGTCGGCGGCGGTCATGGCGTTGTCGGCCAGGAATTTCGTCGCCACGGGCCGGAAGTCCTCCTGGACGAGTGTCGGGATGTCGCGGCTGAACACCACCTTCAGCCCGTCGTCGGCCACGTCCCAGCCCATGACGTCCAGACTGTCGGGCCAGGTGTGCTCGCGGCTGGCGCCCAGAGCCGGGCCGGTCGCGTCGGCGCGGCAGCTGACGACCGCCGCCGCCGCCCCGTCGCCGAACAGGGCCGTGGCCACCAGATTGCTCTTGGACCGGTCCTGGGCCCGAAAGGTCAGGGCGCACAGTTCGACGACCAGCAGCAGCACCCGCTCGTCGGGATGCGCCCGCGCCAGATCGGCCGCCCGCGCCAGTCCGACCACCCCGCCGGCGCAGCCCAGGCCGAAGATCGGCAGCCGTCGCACATCCGCCCGGAACGGCATCACGTTCATCAGCCGGGCGTCGAGCCCCGGCGTGGCGATGCCGGTGCTGCAGACCACGACGATGGCGTCGATGTCCGACGGCGTCAGCCCCGCCTGATCCAGCGCCCTGCCCGCCGCCTCGGCCAGCACCTTGACCGCGTTCTCGAGGAACAGATCGTTCCGCTCCGAAAAGCTGTGCGGCTTCAGATACCATTCGATTGGCACGCACGAATGCCGCGTCTCGATCAGGGCGTTGCGATAGATGGGCGCCAGCCGTTCGAAGCCGCCGTGGGTGGTGGCGAACATCTCGGCGCCGTTGGCCGCCACATCCTCCTGGCGCAGCACATGCGGCGGCCAGGCGAGCGCGAGGGACTGCAGGCGCGGGACCGGCGGCGCCGACGGGGTGGACTGGGTCAAAGGGGAAGCTTTCCGTTGGTTTCCGGGAGTTAAGCACAAGCTACGCCGCCACGTTCCCTCCGGATCGGGAAATGGTTACATTGGCGCTTCCTCCCGGATCCGCCATGACCCTGACCGCTGACGTCGATGATTTCCGCAAGGTGCGCTCCGAACGCCTGCGCCCGCTCGCGGCCCTGCGCGCCTTCCGCAAACTGGTGCACGACAAGGAGGACACCGCCCAGGTGTTCGAGATCATGCGCGCCCTCAGCGGCCGGTCGGTCTCGCGCGGCTACCGGCGCATGCTGGCCACGGTCGAGGGCGGGCGTCAGGCCTTCCTGCACGAGGAACTGGCGCACAAGCTGGACGACCCGGTCTGGCTGGCCCGCTTCGCCCCCGGCACGGTCGGCGCCGTCTATCGCGCCTTTCGCGGAGCGCGAGGGTTCACCGCCGACGGCCTGGCCGAGGTCGAGCGCGAAGTCGTGCCTTTCATCGACGCCCCACATCCCATCGTCTGGTACTCGCGCCGCCTGCGCGACGTCCACGACGTCTGGCATGTCCTGACCGGCTACGAGACGGACGCGCTCGGCGAGGCCTGCGTCGTCGCCTTTTCCTATGGCCAGACCCGCAACCTCGGCTTCGCCTTCATCGGCTGGGGCGCCGCCCGCGAAATCCAGCGCGCAAGTCCTTCGGTTCCCGCTCGCAAGGCGGTCCTGGAGGCCTGGCGTAACGGCCGCGCGGCCCGCTGGCTGCCTGCGCTGGACTACGAGACCCTGTTCGAGCAGCCGCTGGAGGCCGCCCGCGACCGGCTCGGCATCCGCCCGCCCCAAGTCTATGACGCCGTCCCGGGCCCGGTCCGCATCGGGCTCAAGCTGCGGGCCTGACCACCCGGCCCGAGACACAAGGCCTGCTTATGCATCGCGGCCGACAATCATGTTTGCGGGGCCGGGCGGGGGGGCCCATCTCACGGTCCCAGTCCTCCCCCTGATCCGTTTCTCCCCGAGTGTGTCCGCCTTGACCCTGACCGACATCCGCCGACCCTCGGCCAGCGCCCTGATCGTCATCGGGGTCGCCATCTGCGCCCTGATCTGGGGCACCACCTGGTACGCCATCACCTGGCAACTGGGGACGATCGATCCGATCGTATCCGTGGTCTGGCGTTTCGGCCTGGCCTCTCTGGTCCTGTTCGCCGGCTGTCTGGCCACCCGCCGGTCGATCCGCCTCAGCAAGGCCCAGCATCTGGCCGCCCTGGGTCAGGGAGCCTTGGTCTTCTCGGTTTCCTACGCCTTCGTCTATCAATCCGAGCAGCGGGTGGCCTCGGCCATCGTCGCCGTGATCTTCGCAGCCCTGGCCTTCCTCAATCTGGTCCTGTTCCGCGTCGTCGCGGGCCAGAAGGCCGCGCGCGCCTCCTGGATGGGGGCCGGCCTCGGGATCGTCGGCGTCGGCGTCCTGTCGGGCAGCGCGATCATCGCCGCCGACATGGGCCGCCACGCCCTCATCGGCATAGGCATGGCCCTGACCGCCGTCAGCGCGTCGGCCCTGGGCAATTTCTTCGCCTGGAAGGGCCAGACTGCGGGTGCGCCCGTCATTCCCCAGACGGCCTGGGCCATGGGTTATGGCGCGGCCCTGCTGGCCGTCTTCGGGATCGCCACCGGCGTCCACTGGTCGATCGAGCTGACGCCGAGCTACCTGATCTCGCTGGCCTATCTGTCGCTGTTCGGCTCGGTGATCGCCTTCGTGATCTACTTCACCCTGGCCCGGTCGCAAGGCTATGCGCTGGCCAGCTACATCTCGGCCCTGACACCGCCGATCGCCATGCTGGTCTCGGTGGTGTTCGAGGGCGCGCATTTCGGCTGGCCCGCCTTCGTCGGCCTGGCGCTGGTGTTGTCGGGACAGGCGCTGATGATCCGCGCGCCGAAAGTCCCGGCGGCCTAACGCCGAAACCAGCCGGACTGGCGTTCCTTCTTCTTCTCTTCAGCCAGGACCTTCTGGACCTGAGGGCTCTTGTCCTCGAGGGCCTTTATCCGGCGCAGCTTCTCGGCCTTGATGCGCCGCGCCGCGATCAGGGCGATCAGGCCGACGCGCGAGGTCGGGGAATAACCGCCCATCTCAGTCCTCCAGCTTCTGTCCATCCAGAAGGCGTCGCGCTCGCTCGCGTTCCGTCTCGGCCTGCGTCCGCTCCGCCCTGGTTCGTCCGTGCGCCGCCCGGGCGCCCTTGGCGGCCGCCTTGGCGTCCGCCTTCGCGCGGTCCTTTCGGACCCGGTTGAGATTGACGACCTCGCCCATTTGCGGCCTCCGCAGACGAAACCCCGATCGACGCACCGCGTTGAGTTCGCACGCCATCCGGACAGGAGATCACCATGGTAGACGCCTCGATCATCAAGGAACACCTCGAAGTCATCGGCTCGGACGGCGAGCACGTCGGCCGCGTCGACAAGGTCATGGGCGACCAGATCGAACTGGCCAAGATGGATCTGGCCGGCGGCTTCAAACATCACATGATTCCGGTCAGCTGGGTCGATCACGTCGATGACCACGTCCACCTGAACGTCACCAGGGACGACGCCAAGGCGCGCTGGAGCGAGAAGCCGCACTAAGGGTTCCGACCCAACTTACCGCGAATTCACCAAGGCCCCGCTGTTTCCGGCGGGGCCTTCGGCATATCTGGGGATGGCGGCCGCGCCGGACGCGAAGGAATCGTGATGCGCCTGATCCTCAATCTGCTGTGGCTGATCTTCGGCGGCTGGGTCTCCGGCCTGCTGTGGCTGCTGGGGGGCGCGGTCCTGGCTCTGACCGTGGTCGGCCTGCCGTGGAGCTTCGCCGCCTGGCGCATCGCCAGCTACTCCTTCTGGCCCTTTGGCCGCGAGATCGTCTGGCGCGATGAAATGACCGACCGCGAAGACCTCGGCACAGGCTGTATGAGCGTCGGCCTGAACGTCATCTGGTTCGTCTTCGCCGGCTGGTACATCGCCCTGGCGCATCTGGCCATCGCCCTGGCCGAGGCCATCTCGATCATCGGCATCCCCTTCGCGCTCAAGGACCTGGAGCTGGCGAAATTGGCCCTGGCCCCGATCGGACGGACGATCCGGGCAAAATAGGGCGTGCGCGCACCGGGCGGGCGGCGGCAGAGGTCATTTG
>JBBRFV010000138.1:0-6626 GCA_038241335.1 Caulobacterales bacterium
CCGCCACCGTCATCGAACGCGTCTGAGGATCATGAGCATGGAAAACTTCAAGATCGACGTCGACGCCGACGGCATCGCCCTGATCACCTTCGACGTCCCCGGACGGTCGATGAACACCCTGACCTCGGGCGTGATGAAGGAAATCCCGGAATGGGTCGAAAGGGTCAAGACCGACGACGCCATCAAGGGCGCGGTCCTGACCTCGGGCAAGACCAGCGGCTTCTGCGCCGGCGCCGACCTGGGCGACATGGCCGCGGGCATGCTCACGGGGGGAAGCCTGCAGGACGCGTTCGACGCGGGCTGGCGGCTGAACGGCGCCCTGCGCGCGCTGGAGACCTGCGGCAAGCCGGTCGCCGCGGCGGTCAACGGTCTGGCGCTGGGCGGCGGCCTTGAGCTCACCCTCGCCTGCCACTACCGGGTCGTCGGCGACGACAACAAGATCCAGCTGGGCCTGCCCGAGATCAAGGTCGGCCTGTTTCCCGGCGGCGGCGGCACCCAGCGCCTGACGCGCCTGATCGGCGTCCAGGCCGCCATGATGGCGATGACCGAGGGCAAGTCCTTCCGTCCGAACGACGCCAAGGGCGCCGGCTTCGTCCATGAGGTCGTGGCCAAGGGCTCGGAAGTCGAGGCCGCCAAGGCCTGGATCAAGGGCGGCGGCAAGGCCGTCCAGCCGTGGGACGACAAGGCCTTCAAGCTGCCCGGCGGCGGTCCCTACCACCCGGCCGGCATCCAGAATTTCCTCGTCGGCAATGCGATGATCCGCAAGCAGACCTACGGCAATTATCCGGCCGCCACCAACCTGATGAAGGCCGTCTATGAGGGCGTTCAGGTGCCGATGGACGCGGCCCTGCGCATCGAGACCCGCTACTTCATCAAGACCCTGATGACGCCCCAGGCCCAGGCGATGATCCGGTCGCTGTTCCTGTCCAAGCAGGAACTCGACAAGGGCGCCGTGCGTCCGGCCGGCGTGCCGAAGTCCGATCCGAAGAAGGTCACCGTCCTCGGCGCCGGCATGATGGGCGCCGGCATCGCCTATGTGCAGGTCATGGCCGGTATCGAGACCGTGCTGATCGACCGCACCCAGGAAGACGCCGACAAGGGCAAGGCGCACGTCGAGGAGCTGCTGAAGAAGCGGCTGTCGCGCGGCCAGATGACCCAGGAGAAGTTCGACGCCACCCTGGCTCTGGTCACGGCGACGACGGACTACGCCCATGTGAAGGGCAGCGATCTGGTCGTCGAGGCCGTGTTCGAAACCCGCGAGATCAAGGCCGGGGTCACGAAGCTCGCCGAGGCCCAGCTTGAGCCGGGCGCCGTGTTCGGCTCGAACACCTCGACCTTGCCGATCACCGGTCTGGCGGAAGCCTCGATCCGGCCCGAGGACTTCATCGGCATCCACTTCTTCTCGCCCGTCGACAAGATGATGCTGGTCGAGATCATCCTGGGAGAGAAGACGGGTGAACAGGCCATCGCCAGGGCGCTCGACTATGTGCTGAAGATCAAAAAGACCCCGATCGTCGTCAACGACAGCCGCGGCTTCTACACCTCACGCTGTTTCTCGACCTATCTGATCGAGGGCATGGCGATGATGGAGGAAGGCTACGCCCCCGCCCTGATCGACAACGTCGGCCGCATGACCGGCATGCCGCGCGGTCCGCTGGAGATGCACGACGACGTCGCCCTGGACCTGTCCTACAAGATCGCCAAACAGACCCAGGCCGACCTTGGCGACAAATACGTCCCCAACCCCGGCCAGGAGATCGTTTCGAAGATGGTCGAGGGCGGCCGTTTCGGGCGCAAGAACGGCCTCGGCTTCTACGACTACGCCAGCAAGCCCAAGACCCTGTGGAAGGGCCTTGCCGAACTGGCGCCGGTCAAGATCAACGACTCCACGCCGGAACTGGTCGAGGAGCTCAAGACCCGGCTGCTCTACCGTCAGGCCGTCGAGGTCGCGCGCTGCTGGGCCGAAGGCGTGATCGATGATCCGCGCGAGGCCGATCTGGGCGCCATCCTCGGCTGGGGTTTCGCGCCGTGGTCGGGCGGGCCGATCACCCTGATCGATCAGGCGGGCCTCAAGGGCTTCGTCGCCACCGCCGACCGTCTGGCCACGACCTACGGCGACCGTTTCGCCGTGCCGCAGCTGCTCCGCGACATGGCCGCCAGGGGCGAGACCTTCTACGGAAACTTCGCCGGCAAGTCCAAGGCCGCCGCCTGACGAGCCTTTCCGGCGGACCCCGCCGGGATTAGGAGGGAGGCATGCCTCCCTCCGCTCCGACTCCTCACCCGCTGTCCGGCGCCGACGATGATCGCCTGCGCGACGAGGTCCGCCTGCTGGGCGGCCTGCTGGGCGAGGTGATCCGCGACGAAGGCGGCCAGGATCTCTACGACCGGATCGAGGCGGTGCGGCAGGCCTCGGTGGCCTGGCATCGCGACGCCGGCGAGGCCGACGGCGAGCATCTGGAACAGCTTCTGGGCGCCCTGTCGCTGGATGAGGCCGTCGGGCTGGCTCACGGCTTCGCCACCTTCTCCCTGCTGGCCAATGTCGCCGAGGACCGGGCCGGCCAGCGCCGGGCCCGCGAACAGTCGGCCGAGGGCGCGCGCGCCGACACGCCGGAGGGCCTGCTGCAGCAACTGAAGGCGGCGGGGCGTACGCCCGCCGACGCCCGCGATCTTCTGGCCGGCGCCTTGATCTCGCCCGTGCTGACCGCCCACCCCTCCGAGGTGCGGCGCAAGAGCGTCATCGACCGCATCGCCGCCGTCTCCGATCTGCTCGACGCCTGCGACCAGACCGGCGCGGCCTGCGATCTTGAGGCGCGAGACGCCGGTCTGCGCCGCCAGACCGTCATCCTGTGGGCCACCCGGCTGGTGCGGCAGACGGGGCTGGTGGTGCAGGACGAGATCGACACCGTCGTCTCCTTCCTCGACCGCATCTTCCTCCACGTCGCCCCGGCCCAGCTGGCCGAGTGGCGCAAGCGGCTGGACGCGCCGGAGCTCGAACCCTTCATCCGCATCGGCAGCTGGGTCGGCGGGGACCGGGACGGCAATCCCAATGTCGACGGGTCGGTGCTGACCGCCGCCCTCCGCACCCAGGCGCGGGCGGTGCTGCGCTTCTACCTCGACGAGGTGAACGCCCTCGGGGCAGAGCTCAGCCTGTCCGGGTCGATGAGCGCCATTTCGCCCGAACTGAAGGCTCTGGCAGAGTCCTCCGGGGACCATTCGCCCCATCGCGCCGACGAGCCCTACCGCAAGGCGTTGAGCGAGATCTACGCCCGGCTGGCGGCGGCGCACCCGCATCTGACCGGCCAACCCGCACCGCTCGCGGCCGCCTTCGCCGCCGAACCCTATAGCGGTCCCGACGCCTTCCGCGCCGACCTCGCCGTGCTGCAGGACAGCCTGGTCGCCAACCACGGTGCGGTCTTCGCGGACGACCGGCTGGCGCGGCTGATCACGGCGGTCGACGTATTCGGCTTCCACATGGCGACCCTCGACCTGCGCCAGAACTCGGCCGTGCACGAGCGGGTCGTCGCCGACCTGCTGAAAGTCGCCGGCGTCTGCGACGACTACGCGGCGCTGGACGAGGAAGGCCGTCTGTCGATCCTCGCCGCCGAACTGGCGTCGGGCCGGCCGCTGTTCAGTCCCTATGCGGCCTACGCCGAAGAGACGCTGAAGGAGCGCGGCATCCGGCAGGCCGCGGCCGAGGCGCTGCGTCTGTTCGGACCGCAGGCGATCCGCACCCACATCGTGTCGATGACCAGCGCCGTCTCGGACATGCTGGAGGTCTATCTGCTGCTCAAGGAGGTCGGCCTCTACCGTCCGGAGGATCCCGCCGCCTGTCTGGTTCAGGCCGCGCCCCTGTTCGAGACCATCGGCGACCTGCGCGCTTCGAAACCGACGCTCGAACGCCTGCTGACCGAGCCCTCCGCCCTCGCCGTGGCGAGGGCGCGTGGGGTGCAGGAGGTGATGATCGGCTATTCCGATTCCAACAAGGACGGCTCTTACCTGACCTCGACCTGGGAGCTGCACGAGGCATCGCGCGCCCTGCTCGACGTCACCGACGCGGCCGGTCTGCGGCTGCAGCTGTTCCACGGCCGCGGCGGGGCCGTCGGGCGGGGCGGCGGCTCCAGCTTCGCCGCCGTCCTGGGCCAGCCGCAAGGTACGGTGGCCGGGCGAATCCGCGTCACCGAACAGGGCGAGGTCATCGCCAACAAATACGGCGACCCCGAAGTGGCGCGCCGCAACCTCGACGCCCTGACCTGCGGCGTCCTCTTGGCCTCGCTCGCGCCGCCGCCGGACGCCGAACTGACGAAGCGCCACGGCCCAACCATGGACCGGCTGTCCAGGGCCTCGATGGCCGCCTACCGGGCGCTCGTCTACGGGACCGACGGCTTCGTCGACTATTTCCGCGCCGCCACGCCCATCGCCGAGATCGCCGATCTGAAGATCGGCTCGCGCCCCGCCTCGCGCTCGGCCTCGCCGGCCATCGAGGACCTGCGCGCCATCCCCTGGGTGTTCAGCTGGAGCCAGAGCCGGGTCATGCTGCCGGGCTGGTTCGGCTTCGGCTCGGCCGTCGCGGGCGAGGACATGGACCAGCTGCGGACCATGACCCGCGACTGGCCCTTCTTCCGCTCCCTGATCCAGAACATGGAGATGGTGATGGCCAAGGCGGACATGGGCATCGCCCGCCGCTACGCCGCCCTCGTCCCCGACCGCGCCCTGGCCGACCGGGTGTTCGCCGCCATCCTGGCCGAATGGGACCGCACCCATGCGGCGGTTCTGGCCATCACCGGGCAGGCGGCGTTGCTGGGCGGCCAGCCCGAGCTGGAGCGGCTGATCCGCCTGCGCATGCCCTATGTCGAGCCGCTCAACCACGTGCAGATCGAGCTGATCCGCCGCCGCCGCGCCGGCGACGACGACCCGCGCGTGCGGGAGGGTATATTGCTGGCGCTTAACGGGGTGGCGGCCGGGCTGAGAAACAGCGGCTAGGCGAGCGCCGCGAACACTCCTCAAGCGCAAAGTTGCATTGAACAACTTAAAGTTGTTATTGTCCTGCTGAGGGATAGCCCCAGGTGGAGGAAAGCATGCACAGATTCACTGTGAAATCCCTGATCGTGGCCGGTCTGGCGGCGTTCTCACTCGCAGGGTTTGGAGCGGAATCGGCCAACGCACAGGAACACCAGATCGAGCTATGTCCTGATGGACAAACTTACGAGATCCACTTCGTATGCGATCGAGTTACCCTAGCATGCGTGGTCGAGTGGGAAGGCTGCGTCTAGGGAAGCATACGGCGGCCACCGCAGTTTCAACTGTGGTGGCTTGCCCCGCTCCGCTGCTCACAGGGAAATCAGAATGCGGTTTCGACAGGCGCTATTCTTTTCGATTATTGGAGCTCTGGCCGCCTGTGCGACCGCTCCACGGACGACCACGTCAATTCCGACCTCTCTCGTCGTCTGGCCTCGTAGTTCTGCAGATTGCGACTACGAGCACCCTGATCGAGACAACGCTTGGGCGGTGAGCACTAGTCATGAAGTTACGTCGCGGATCACCTCAAGAATACCGCGTCGCCAGTCGAGTCACGTCTACGTGGTCAGGAACGCGCAGGTTCTGAGCCGCCCCGCTCCCGATCAGATTCTTTGTGTCGCTGTGGTTCGATTTGTTCCCTTTAACGAGAACCTGTCGGTGTTCGGCTTCGAGATGACGATCGTTGAACAGGACCGGCTCCAGCTTCGTTCTCGGTATGCCCGTGTGCAGTCATCGGCGCTAGCGGATCCAACAGCCACGGCCGTTGACGTCAACGTCGTCGTCGGAGCGGCAGGGCTTGATGCGCGAGGCGTGATGCGCGCGCCTTCGATTGCGCGGTTTGACCTCGGTGAAATACCGACCTCGGGAGTCGTCGTGAATGGCGTTGGCGCGCATGGCTCGCTGTCTTGGTCACAGCATGATCCTCGGCTGAAGATGGTCGCCGTCATTACGGAGACCCGGCCCGGTGACGTCCCCCTATTGGTGTCGGACGCCAGGGTCGCGCAGACACTGGCCGAAACAGACGTGTGGACCGGGCGAACAGACCATCCTCGTTCGAGGTAGCCTGCCCGGAGAGTGAATGCGTTGAGCCCGACGCTTGGCGAGTTTCACCTCCACAGAATGACCGCCCCGCACGTGTCCGCGATTTAACCGGCCGCCCGAATTTCGGCGCCGTGCTCACACGGGACCGCAACACGGCGGGCGCTCCTTGCCGCCGTCGCCGACAAGAGCGACGTCATCTCTCGAGGGAGATCGCCATGAAGACCTTCGCTTCTCTCGCCGCCGCCTGCGCCGCCGTCCTGATCGCCGGAACCGCCTCCGCCCGGGAAGCCCACATCGCCTGGGGCGACCTGGACCTGGGCACGGCCGCCGGCGCCGCCGCCTTCGACGCCCGCGTCGACGCCGCCGCCCGCCGGATGTGCCGCGACGCCCGCCGCCCCGGCAGCCTGCTCAGCGACCGCGCCTTCTGCGTCGCCGCCGTTCGCGCCGAGGCCGTCCGCCAGCTCCCCGGCTCGGCCCAGGTCGACTACGCCCTCGCCCGCACGCCGCTCGTGGCGTGAGGCTGGGTGGAGGGTCGGGCCCGGACCCCCCGCCGCCCCCCCCCCCAAGAC
>JBBRFV010000139.1:0-6613 GCA_038241335.1 Caulobacterales bacterium
TCATGCCGGGCTCGAACTCGACTTCTACGCCGTTGACCTTGGCGACGGGCATCTAGCGGGCCTCTTGTTTGGCGGGGGTCGCCGGAGCGGCGGACAGGCCCACGGCCATCTGACGCCCGTTGGACGACAGCTCCACCCGGCCGGCGCCGGCGTTGCAATTCATGGTCAGGCGGCCGCCGTCGACGGGCGCGGGCCAGGAGACCGCAGCCTTGTCGGCGGCCTGTTTCTCGAAGCGGACGGCGTCGCCGGTCTGGCCCGCGAGGCGGGAGACGGCGTCGCGGCAGGCGGTTTCGAGATCGGCGACGGGGGCGGCGACAGCCGCGGGCGCGCTCGCAACCACCGGAGCCGCCGGCGCGGCGGCTCCGGGAGCCGGCGCGGCCGGGCGCTCGCCGCAGGCGGAGAGGGCGAAGACGGTCAGGGCGAGAACGGAGACGGCGCGCATCGTCACTCTGCCGCGATTGCGTGGCCGGCGAAGTTCGCGCGGCGGCTGCGGTAGGAGGCGATGCGCTCCTCGATCTCGTGACGGAAATGCCGGATCAGCCCCTGCACCGGCCAGGCGGCGGCGTCGCCGAGGGCGCAGATGGTGTGGCCCTCGATCTGGGTTGAGACTTCCAGCAGCATGTCGATCTCGGACGGGTCGGCCTCGCCGATGGCCATCCGCTCCAGCACGCGCCACATCCAGCCGGTGCCCTCGCGGCACGGGGTGCACTGGCCGCAGCTCTCATGCTTGTAGAAATAGCTGATGCGGGCGATGGCGCGGACCAGGTCGGTCGACTGGTCCATGACGATGACCGCCGCCGTGCCGAGGCCCGAACGCATCTCGCGCAGGCTGTCGAAATCCATCAGGGCGACTTCGGACATTTCCCGCGTGATCAGCGGCACCGAGGAGCCGCCGGGGATGATGGCCTTGAGGTTGTCCCAGCCGCCGCGCACGCCGCCGCAATGCTCTTCCAGCAGCTGGCGCAGCGGGATCGACATGACCTCTTCGACATTGCACGGCCGGTTCACGTGGCCGCTGATCGACATGATCTTGGTGCCGGTGTTGTTGGCCCGGCCAAAGCCCGCGAACCAGTCAGCCCCGCGGCGCAGGATGGTCCCCACCACCGCGATCGACTCGACGTTGTTCACCGTGGTCGGGCAGCCGTACAGGCCGGCGCCGGCCGGGAACGGCGGCTTGAGGCGCGGCTGGCCCTTCTTGCCCTCGAGGCTTTCCAGCAGGGCGGTCTCTTCGCCGCAGATATAGGCGCCCGCGCCGTGATGGATGTAGACGTCGAAATCCCAGCCGTGGACGTTGTTCTTGCCGATCAGCTTCGCGTCGTAGGCCTGTTTGACTGCGGCCTCCATGCGCTCGCGTTCCAGCACATATTCGCCGCGCAGGTAGATGTAGCAGGCGTGGGCCTGCATCGCGAAGGAGGCGATCAGGCAGCCCTCGATCAGCAGGTGCGGATCATGACGCATGATCTCCCGGTCCTTGCAGGTGCCCGGCTCGGATTCGTCGGCGTTGACCACGAGGTAGTGCGGACGGTCCTTCACTTCCTTGGGCATGAAGGACCACTTCAGGCCCGTGCCGAAACCGGCGCCGCCGCGTCCGCGCAGGCCCGAATTCTTGACGTTGGTGATGATCCAGTCCCGACCGAGGTCGAGCATGTCCTTCGTCGCGTTCCAGCAGCCGCGCGCCTTCGCCCCGTCCAGCGTCCAGTCCTGGAAGCCGTACAGGTTGGTCAAGATGCGATCCTTGTCTTCGAGGATTCCGACCATGGGTCCCTAGAGTCCTTCCGCCAGGCGGCGCTTGTGGTGGCGGGTGCGCAGGAAGGTCGCCGCGATGAACAGAGCCCAACCAAAAGCGACCGCGCCGTAGGCGATGACCACGGCGGTGTTATCGGCCGGGAACCAGCCTAGGCGGGTCCCCATCACATAACCCGCGCCCAGCAGGATCAGGATAAAGCCACCGAGGCGGTAGGGCCTGGCCACGCCGCGCAGTTCGGCACGATAGGCCACCCTGCCCTGCTCGGTTTCCAGATCGGGTGCGCTCATGCCGGCACCGGATCGCTGTTGGGCAGCTTCTTGATCTTGCCGGCGGCCGAGCCGTCATAGAGTTTCGGATCGGTCAGGGTCAGGGCCCCGCCCTCGGGCTCGGAGCTGTGGCGGCCGACGCGGCTGCCCGGCTTGGGCGTCTTGCCGGCGGCGAAGTCGTCGATGATCTGGGCCATGGTCTCGGGCGTCAGGTCTTCGAAATAATAGTCGTTGATCATCGCCATCGGGGCGTTGGCGCAGGCCCCGAGGCACTCGACCTCTTCCCAGGTGAAGCGGCCGTCGGCGCTGAGAACCTGTTTCGGCCCGATCTTCTTCTTGCAGACGTCCATCAGCTGGTTGGCCCCGCGCAACATGCAGGGCGTGGTGCCGCAGACCTGGATCAGGGCCGCCGAACCGACCGGCTCGAGCATGAACATGGTGTAGAAGGTCGCGACCTCCAGCACCCGGATCCAGGCCATTCCCAGCAGCTCGGCGACGGCGCGCAGGGCGGGTTCGGAGACCCAGCCTTCCTGCTTCTGCACCAGCCACAGGATCGGGATCACCGCGGACTGGCGGCGATCCGCCGGATATTTGGCGATCCACCAATCGGCCTTGGCCTTGGTCGCCTTCGAGAAGGCGAACGAGGCGGGCTGTTCCTTGGCGAGACGACGAACGCTCATCGATTGCTTCCCATCCAGCGACCCAGACGCGCGCTCCATACGGCGCGTCCGGCCTGACGCAAGTCCCGCGACAGCCACGACATCGGCGGCAGATACCGCACCGCCATCTGGCCGGCGAAGATCGCGCCGCTCATCCATACGAAGGAGCGGAGATTGGCTTCGAAAAAGCCCCTGCCCTGCTCCAGATAACCCAGCCGGTACGCCCCGCGCACCAGCGACACCCCCGCCGCCGACGGCGCCGCGACGAAGGCGGCGGCCAGGGCGAATTTCACATTGCCCATCACCGCCCGCCGCTTGGGCGAGAAGGCGAACTCCAGCGCCACGCCGAACATCAGCAGGACGGCGAACCAGATCGCCTGCGTCGTCGTGAAGATCGGGGTGATGGTGAAGGCGCTCATCGGGTCGGCCGCCTGTGCGCCCGGGCGATGCGTTCGCCTGCACGGCGGACCGCCGGCATCCGCATCCACAATATCGAACCCAGGCCGATGACGACGAGGGGCACGGGCCAGATCGCCGTGCCCTCGATCGGCGTCACGCCGCGCAGAACCAGCAGCGCCATCAGCAGGAGGCCGGGCGCCAAGACGAACAGATTGTCACGGGCCATGCCCGAAGCGCCATCAGGATGCCGGGTGGCGTTCCGGGGGTTCAGGCTGACGAACGCCAGGACGCCGGCGAACATCGCCAGCCCGCCCAGACCGAGCCACAACATCAGGATGTCGGTCTGTGCAGGGGTCACCGGTCGACTTCCCCGAACACGATGTCGAGCGAGCCGAGGATGGCGGACACGTCGGCCAGCATGTGGCCGCGGTTCATCCAGTCCATGGCCTGGAGCGAGCGGAAGCCCGGCGCCGATATCTTGACGCGGTAGGGTTTGTTGGTCCCGTCCGAGACCAGATAGATGCCGAACTCGCCCTTGGGCGCCTCGACCGAGGCGTAGACCTCGCCTTCCGGGGTGCGGAAGCCCTCGGTGTAGAGCTTGAAGTGGTGGATCAGCGCTTCCATCGACCGCTTCATCTCGCCGCGCTTGGGCGGGACGATCTTGTTGTCCTCGACCATGACCGGCTCGCCGGGGCAGTTGCGCAGTTTATGGATGCACTGCTCCATGATGTGCACCGACTGCTTCATCTCCTCGATGCGGCACAGGTAGCGGTCCCAGCAGTCGCCGTTCTTGCCGACCGGAATGTCGAACTCGAGCTCGGCGTAGCATTCGTAGGGCTGGGATTTGCGCAGGTCCCAGGCGATGTCCGAGCCGCGCAGCATCACGCCGGTGAAGCCCCAGTCCAGCGCCTGCTGTTTCGAGACCACGCCGATGTCGACGTTGCGCTGCTTGAAGATGCGGTTCTCGGTGACGAGGGACTCAATGTCCTTGAGCGCCGCCGGGAAGGTCTGACACCAGCGGCCGATGTCATCGATCAGGTCAGGCGGCAGGTCCAGGTGGACGCCGCCGGGGCGGAAATAGTTGGCGTGCAGGCGAGCGCCGCAGGCGCGCTCATAGAACACCATCAGCTTCTCGCGCTCTTCGAAGCCCCACAGCGGCGGGGTCAGGGCGCCGACATCCATGGCCTGGGTCGTCACGTTCAGCAGGTGCGAGAGAATGCGGCCGATCTCGGAATAGAGCACGCGGATCAGCTGTGCCCGGTAAGGGACCTCGATGGCCAGCAGCTTCTCGATGGCCAGGCAGAAGGCATGCTCCTGGTTCATCGGCGCGACATAGTCGAGGCGGTCGAGGTAGGGCACGTTCTGAAGGTAGGTGCGGGCCTCCATCAGCTTTTCGGTGCCGCGGTGCAGCAGGCCGATATGCGGATCGACGCGGGTCACCAGCTCGCCGTCCAGCTCGAGCACCAGGCGCAGGACGCCGTGGGCGGCCGGATGCTGCGGGCCGAAATTGATCGTGAATTTGCGGTCGTCGAGCGCGCGGGCGTGTTCGGTCAGGCCGTCGGCGAAGATGTCGGTGGCGCCGAGGGGCGCGGGGGTGCCTGCTCCGTCGGCCATCAGGGCTTCACCTTCTCGTCGCCCGGCAGCACCGGCAGGGGATAGTCGGCGCCTTCCCAGGGCGACAGGAAATCGAAATTGCGGAATTCCTGGGTCAGCTTGACGGGCTCATAGACCACGCGCCGCTGTTCCTCGTCGTACCGCACCTCGACATAGCCGGTCATCGGGAAGTCCTTGCGCAGCGGATGCCCCTGAAAGCCGTAATCGGTCAGCAGCCGGCGCAGGTCCGGGTGGCCCGAGAACATCATGCCGTACATGTCGAAGGCCTCGCGCTCGAACCAGTCGGCACAGGGGAAGACCCCGACGGCGCTGGGAACGGGCTGGACCTCGTCGGTCGTGACCTTGACCCGGACGCGGGCGTTCCGGGTCAGGGACAGCAGGTGATAGACCACCTCGAACCGCTCCTCGCGATCGGGGAAGTCGACGCCGCAGATGTCGAGCAGTTGCTGGAAGCCGAACCGGTCCCGCAGCGCGATCAGTACGGCGACGATGTTCGCCCGCTCGGCGATCAGGGTCAGTTCTCCGAACGCCACCTGGGCCTGGACCCCCAGCTCGCCGACCATTTCCGCGCCCAGCGGCGTCAACGCCGTCTCCAGCGCCTCGATCCTGGCCAGCGCGCTCATCGGTCGATGTTCCCGGTGCGGCGGATCTTCTTCTGCAGCTGCAACAGCCCGTACAGCAGCGCCTCCGCCGTCGGCGGGCAGCCCGGCACATAGACATCGACCGGAACAATACGGTCACAACCGCGAACTACACTGTAACTATAGTGATAATACCCGCCGCCGTTGGCGCAACTACCCATCGAAAGCACGTAACGGGGATCCGGCATCTGGTCGTATACTTTTCGCAAAGCCGGAGCCATCTTGTTGGTCAGGGTGCCAGCCACGATCATCAGGTCCGACTGGCGCGGGCTCGCGCGGGGGGCCATGCCGATCCGCTCCATGTCGAAGCGCGGCATCGACGCCTGCATCATCTCCACGGCGCAGCAGGCGAGACCGAAGGTCATCCACATCAGCGAGCCGGTGCGGGCCCAGTTGATGACGTCGTCCAGCGAGGTGGTCAGGAACCCCTGCTCGCCCAGTTCGACGTTCACGGCCTCGAAGAATTTGTCGTGGATCGCGGGATCATAGCCCTCGACCATCGACCGGGCGCCCGAGCCGAAGGCGAGCGACGACGACGCGCCGGCCTTGACCGGCGACGCGCCCTGGTTCCCGGCCCCGATCAGCGGGAGGGTGTTGGTCGTCACTCCCATTCGAGCGCGCCCTTCTTCCATTCGTAGATGAAACCGACCGTCAGGACGCCGAGGAAGACCATCATCGACCAGAAAGCGAACACCATGCCCGCGTGAGTCAGGTCGAACATCGACACCGCCCAGGGGAACAGGAAGGCCACTTCCAGATCGAAGATGATGAAGAGGATCGACACCAGATAGAAGCGCACATCGAACTTCATGCGCGCGTCGTCGAAAGCGTTGAAGCCGCACTCATAGGCCGACAGCTTCTCCGAGTCGGGGTTCTTCGGCGCCAGCACGAAGGCGGCCAGTATGAAGCCGAGCCCGAGCGCGGCGGCGATCCCGGCGAAGACCACGACCGGCAGATATTGGAGAAGGAATGCATTCATCCGGACGGGACCTCGTCCGCCACAGAGGGAGGGGCGGATTCGGCGCTTTCTAGACCCGGAACCGCGCCCGTTCAAACCCATGTGACGAAAGGATTTTCTTGAGAACGGTTCGCAGAAAACCCAAGGCCTCTTCGCGGTCCCGAAGCCGGCCCCATGCCGGCCGAAAAACTGCGACGGTGGCGCGATTGGTTGCTTGACACATCAGACCACCCCCGCCTAAACGACGCCCCTCGCCGCGACGCACCGCGTCACGGCCGGGAAACGCGGGTGTAGCTCAGTTGGTTAGAGTGCCGGCCTGTCACGCCGGA
>JBBRFV010000140.1:0-6567 GCA_038241335.1 Caulobacterales bacterium
AAGGAGACCCCGATGACCCACGCCCCTCGGATTCCCAAGGAACAGCGCAGCTACGCCGAGAAGGGTGACCAGCCGCTGGATCAGGCGATGCCGGCGGACCGACGCGACACCGAGACCGGCGTCCAGTCCGGCCAGCCGGGCGACGCCGACGTCAATCTCGACGAACAGGGTCGCTTCGGCAATCTGAAACAGAACCTGACCAGCCAGTGGAAGGTGCAGAACCGCTAGAGCGAGGGACGGCGGTCAGGCGGTCGGCGAGATCGCAACGCTGGCCGTCTCGGCGGCGCGGGTCGATGGGGCGATGGTCGGCGTGACGGCGGGCGGGGACGCAGGCGGCGGCGTCGTCTGCGCCGGGCGGCCTTCCTGGGCGACCAGCAGGCTGTAGGCGATGCCGCCGGCTTCGCGGACCGGCCCGGTCGGATCGAGACTGGCCTGGATCAGCCGCGGCGCCTCTGGCGCCACGGACGGTCGGGCGGCGTAGGTGAACGCGGCGCCCGAGCCGGCGCGACCGCCGAAGCGGTAGAACAGATGGTTGCCGACCTGGCTGACCCGGATCAGCGAGCTGCGCCACATCGGTGAAACACCGGTGGTGTGGAAATGGGTCGCATTGCCGACGCCGGCGAAGACACTGCCGGACAGGGCCTTGGAAGCGATGTCACGCGCCCGGTTCCAGGCGGCGCGGCTGACGCCGCCGCGCATGGAGCCGTCGCAGGTGAAGCTGAACTGGCAACCCGTGCGGCGCCCGGCGCCCTGGAAGACCACGCTGCAGATGGTCTTGGGGAAGGCGGGGTGGCGGACGCGGTTCAGGACCACCTGCGCCACGGCGCGCATGCCGTCGCCGCCCTCGCCACGAGCCTCGTAGTACACGGCCTGGGTCAGGCAATCGAGATCGCGGGACTGGTCCAGCGCATTGCCTAGGCTGAACGGGCGCGCAGCGATGGGGTCGGCCAGATTGATATGACGCAGGCTGGCGTCGCCGGACGGCGTACGAAGCTGTTCGAGGCGGGCTGTCAGAAGTTCCGCCTGGCGATCACGCTGGGCGCCGCCGGCCACGGTGTAGGGGTCATGGCGACGGGCGATGGCCAGGGCGCTTTCGTCGAGACCGCCGGCGGCGGCCGACAGGGCCTCTTCGGTGAAGCCGGCCGCCGTGGCGCCTTCCAGCCGTTCGGCCTGGGCCCGAACCGTCGTCGCACGGGCGGTGGCCCCGCCCAACCAGGCGCAACCGATGGCCAGACCCACCATCGCCCCGAACGCGGCCGCAGCCGTCATGGGCCGGATATGGGCCACACGATCGGCAGGGGTCGTCGCACGCGAGGGCGAGAGGGTCGACAAAGGCCTTGGTCCATTCAGCGGGGCGCAGTGCCGCCCCCGGGTAGTCAGTCCGCCGCCGGGCGACCAAAACGTCGCGAACCGGTTACGGTCGTATCGATGATCGGCGAACTGCCTGATCGTCGAGGACGCGCCTTTAGACAGCCGTTTATGGCGTCATTGTGGTTGATTCGCAAGATTCGTGTGCGGCGCAGCATTTCAATCGCCCCGCCCTGATGACGTCGAGGTTCGCGGGGTGTGCAGCTGCGTCATTACGACAGTCGTCAAGAGATCGACTGTATTCGATTTCATTCGCGATGCCTGACGGCGCTTTTCCCCTCAGGACGAACGCTTGAGTCGCTGTTGGATATTGTCTTTCCCCCGCATTCCTTAACGACGACGACTTGTATTTCATGCAGCGGCGGGAACACGGCGGCCGTCGCCGCGTTCCGGTCAAGCTGTCGCCCCCGACCAGACCCGGAGTCGCCCATGAAGACCTTTATCCTCCCGTCGATGCTCGCACTGCTGACCTTGGGACTGGCCGGGTGCGGAGCCACGATCGAACAGAAGGCCGCGTCGGGCGCTGTCGCCGGGGCCGTTGTCGGCGGGCCGGTGGGCGCCGCCGTCGGCGGGGCGGCCGGGACGATCGTCGGACAGGCGTCAAAGCCGCACTGAGCGGGTAAAGCGCCGGCCGGCGCCCTCGCCGGGCCTCGCAAACTTGCTTTTTCCCTCCATATGGGGTTAGCGACGCGACCGGCCGAGGCCGCTCGCCTGCCTCGCCGCGAATTCCGGCGACCGCTACATCACAATCCACAAGGACCAGACGACCGCTCGCATGAGAGATCTGAAACAAACCGCCTTCACCGACCGCCTTTCCACGCAACAGGAAGCGAAGAAGGCGCTGCTCGCCCGCTTCAAGCCCAAGCCGGCGGCTCCGGACCCCGAGTTCGAGAAGCTGGCGCTCAAGCGCGCCGCGGAAAAGGAAGCCCTGCGCCAGCAGCACGACCTGGCCAAGGCCGAGATTCGCCGCGAAAAGGCGGACAAGGAAGCCGCACGCATGGCGGCCGACAGCGAAGCCCTCGAAGCGGTCGAGGCCGAGCGCCGCGCCGCCCGCAAGGAGCGCAAGGCCCTGACCAAGGAAGAACAGAAGGCCGCCCGCGACGCGCGCTACGCCGCGCGCAAGGCCCGTACGCGCTGATCCATCAGGCGACTGGCGCATCCTCGGGCGTGAGATCGCCCAGGATGCGCGCAAGTTGTTCGCTTGAATACGGCTTGCGCAGGAACGGCCACGGTGCGTCCGACAGGGCCGCGTCGACGTCGTCGCCCGCGTAGCCGGAGGTCAGGACCACCTTCATCTGCGGATAGTCCTGGGCGCATTGCCGGGCCAGTTCGATGCCCGTCATGCCGCCCGGCATGACCACGTCGCTCAACATCATGTCGAACCGCTCGTTGCGCAGGATGTCCAGCGCCTGGGGCGCGGTCTCGGCGGCGCGCACCTCCAGCCCGAGACCCTCCAGCAGTTCAAGCGCCACGGCGGCCACGCTCACATCGTCCTCGACCAGCAGCAGGCGACGCCCGGCGGCCAGCGGCGCCGCGGCGATCTGGGCGATGTCTACGGCCAGAGCCGCATTGAGCGCCAGCGGCGGCAGGTAGAGGCGAATTTCGGTGCCGCGTCCGACGGTAGATGAGATGTGGGCCGCTCCGCCGCTCTGGCGCGCAAAACCGTAGACCTGGCTGAGACCGAGGCCGGTTCCCTTGCCCACGGCCTTGGTGGTGAAGAAGGGCTCGAACACTCGCCCGATCACCTCGGGAGTCATGCCGGAGCCGTTGTCCGATACGGTGACGCAGACATAGTCGCCGGCCTCCAGATCCTTGATCTCTCCCGCCGTGACTGAACATTGCATCGTCTGGATGGCGATCTGACCAGCGTCGCCCAGGGCGTCGCGGGCATTGACCACCAGATTGAGCAAGGCGGCTTCGAACTGGGACGGATCGACGCTGACCCGCGCGCCGCCGCGGCGAAGCTTCAGCTTGAACTCGACAGCCTCGCCCACCGCCCGGCGAAGCAGGGGCTCGCTCTGGCGGATCTGGGCGTTCAGGTCGATCGCTTCGGGCCGCAGGGCCTGACGGCGGGAGAAGGCCAGCAGCTGGTGCGTCAGTCCCTCGCCGCGGCGCGCAGCGGCCAGGGCGGCCTCGCCCAGCTTGTGACGCCGGGCGGCGTCGTTCGGCGAGCGCAAGATCATGTCGAGCGCGCCGATGACCACCGTCAGCAGGTTGTTGAAATCGTGCGCCACGCCGCCGGTCAGCCGACCGACCGCCTCCATGCGCTGGGCGTGCATCAGGTCGGCCTCGGCCTTGGCCTTTTCGGCCAGGGCTTCGCCGACGCGCTCCTCGAGCAGCTCGTTGATGCGCTTGAGGTCGTCTTCGGCCTTCTTGGCCTCGGTCACGTCGATATTGGCGCCGACATACCCCTGGAAGACACCTGCGCCGTCGAACCGCGGCAGGCCCTCGCAGCGCAGCCACCGCTCGCCGAGGGAAGGATGGATCATGCGCACCAGCCCCTCGAAACGATCGCGATGCTGGATGGCCCGCGCGAAGGCCGCGCTGAAGGCCTCGGCGTCGTCGGCATGGGCCATCCGCCGCCAGCCGTCGGCCGCCTGATCGTCGCGTTCGATATCGAAGAAGGTTCGGTAGCGACGGTTGGTGAAGCTGACTTCGCCCCGGTCGTCCATCATCCAGATCAGGGCGGGGGCGCTGTCCGCCACGGTGCGGAAGCGTGTCTCGGATTCCATCAGCCGTGCCTGGGCTTCGCGGATGTCGGTCACGTCGAAGGCCACGCCCACGAAGCCGAACACCTCGCCATCGGCTCCCAGCCGGGGCCGGGAGAAGGACTTCAGCCAGCGATAGGCCCCATCGTGGCGAAGATAGCGCGCCTCCAGCGAGAAGGGTTCGCCGGTGGCCTCTCCGGCCAGGGATTCGGCGATGGTCCGGACGTGGTCGTCCGGATGGATGACGGCCCGCCAGTCGGCCAGACGCGCCTCCTCGTATGCGCCCCCGCTGTAAGCGACATAGGCCTGGTTCACGAACTCCCGGGTTCCGTCCTGCGCCGTCACCCAGATCAACACCGGGGCGGTGTCGGCCACGGCCCGGAAACGCTGCTCGCTTTCGCGCATCTCGGCCTCGGCGCGGGTGCGCTCGATCTCGATCCACGTGCGGTCTGCGACCTCCTGCAACAGGTCGCGATCCGCGTCGCTCCAGATCCGGACTTTCGAACCGTGGACGTAAAGGAAGGCGCGCAGTTGACCGCCCCGGATCAGCGGCGTTCGCATCAGAGACCGCGTCCGCATGCGCTCGAAAACCTCACGCGCGTCGCGGGTCCGTGGATCCGCCCGCACGTCGGCGATGCGGATCAGACGCCCGGCGGCCAGATCTGTGATCAAGGCCGACCCCAGGTCCTCCAGCGGGAATTGACCCTGGGCGCTGTCGACGCCGGCGGTCCAGTCTCGTGTCATGGAGACGAGGCCACGTTCCTGATCGACCTCGCCATATCCCACGCGATCCGCGCCCAGTTCCTGACCGAGCGCGCGTTCGACCTCGCCCATGATCTCGTCGGGCGACGTCAGGTCGCGAATTGCGTCGGTAAGGCGCAGCAGGAAGGACTGACGCCGCTCCTGGCGGGCGACCGCGTCCAGCGCCTCGCGCGTGTCGGTCAGGTCGAACGACATGCCGACATAGCCCATGAAGGCTCCGTCGCCGGCGAAACGCGGATTGACCGCGATCCGCATCCAGCGCCAGGCGCCGTCAGCGCGGGCGAAGCGGGCTTCGAAGCCATAGGGTTGGTGGGCCGGACGGGCGGCCTCCTGCGCTGCGTCGACACCCGGCGCATCGTCCGGATGGATCGCCTGGCGCCAGATATGCCCGAGGAGCTCGCCGGCCGGCCGGCCAAAGAAATCAACCAGGGCGGCGTTGACGAACTCCACCTCGCCGGCGGCGTTGGTCAGCCACACCGGCGAGGGAGCGGTGTCGGCCATCAGGCGGAAGCGCGCCTCGCTTTCGCGCAGCGCCGCCTCGGCCGCCTTGGCGTCGGAAATATCGATGATGACGGCGATATAGCCCTCTACGACGCCGGTGGGGCCCTTGAGCGCCCGCAGGCTGACGATCACCCACACCCGGGAGCCGTCAGGCTGGATGTAGCGCTTCTCGACCTGGGCCCCGCCCTGTGCACGCGCCTTGCGCAGGGCCGCGACTGTGGGGGCGATGTCATCGGGATGGGTGACGGCTTCGGTGGTCAGGCCGATCGCCGCCTCATGGGAAACGCCGAGGATTTCCGCATAGCGGGCGTTGGCGGTGATGATCGCTCCGTCGAGGCCGACTCTCGCGATCCCGGCCGAGGCCTGCTCCACCATGGCCTGCAACTGGGTCTCGCGTTCGCGCAGGGCGGTCTCGGCGGCGCGGACCTCGGTGACGTCGGTGTTCACGCCGATCATGCCGCGGAAATCGCCGTCGACATCGACGCGCGGACTGGCCCGGGTCTGAAGAATGCGCCACGCGCCGCCAGCGTCGCTGTAGCGCGCCTCGGTCTCGAACGGCCGTTGCGCACGGTTGGCGGCGATGGTCGTCGCCACGACCTCATCCCGATCGTCCGGATGGATCGTGCCCGCGAAGTCGAAACCTTCCAGATCCTCGCGCGCACCCCAGAAGTCGCGCTGGGCGCGGTTCAGGTGCACGCAGGCGCCGTTCTCGTCGCTCATCCACAGCATGACCGGTGCGTGCTCGCTGATCAGCAGAAGGCGGCGGTCGCTCTCGTCGGTCCGCCGGGTCGAGTGGCTGAGCGCCTCGATGGTTGCGTCCAGCTGACCCAGCACCTTGCGCAGGGCGGCGCCCACGACGACGACGAACAGGCCGACGACGACGAAATTGATCGTGGCGACCCGACCCAGCGGGGTGGCGACGCCGGCGCCCGCGACCCCCGGTCCAACGACCGCCCAGCCGCCAAACAGGCAGGCGAACAGCGCCACGGCTCCGGCGGTGCGGCCGCCTGCGAGAGCGGCGACGATAATCGCCGGCAACAGGATGATGAACCCGGTCACGTCACCATAGAAGGGAGCGAGCAGTTTGCGGATCAGCACCATGCCGGCGGCGCAACCCAGGCCGATCAGGACCGAGCCCCACCAGGCGCGCGGCTGGATCCGCGCCAGGCGTGTCACGCCCGCGTCGATGCCAAGCCTTGGCTGTCCGGCAGGGTCCCCGACCATTGTC
>JBBRFV010000141.1:0-6550 GCA_038241335.1 Caulobacterales bacterium
CATCAACAACCGCATCAGCGAATTCGTCATGTCCCGCCTGAACGGCATCGGCGTGACCAACCATTTCATCAAGCGGCTGAACCTGCGCGAGCAACTGATCCGCGAGGTCGAGATCATCCCGCTCGAGGTCGTCTGCCGCAACGTCGTCGCCGGCTCGATGAGCCAGCGCCTCGGCATCGACGAAGGCACGCCCCTGCCCAGCTCGATCATCGAATTCTATCTCAAGAAAGACGAGCTCAACGACCCGATGGTCACCGAGGAGCATATCACCGCCTTCAACTGGGCAACGACCCAGGAGCTGGACGACATCCTGGCCATGACGGTGCGGGTCAACGACTATCTGTCGGGCATGTTCGGGGCGGTCAACATCACCCTGGTCGACTTCAAGATCGAGTTCGGACGCGTCTGGGAGAACGACTTCAGCCGCGTCATCCTGGCCGACGAGATCAGCCCGGATTCGTGCCGCCTGTGGGATTCGACCACGGGCGAGAAGCTGGACAAGGACCGCTTCCGCCGCGACCTGGGCAATGTCATCGAGAGCTATACCGAGGTGGCCCGCCGCCTCGGCATCATGAAGGACATGCCGACCGTGATTCAGGGGGGACTGCACTGATGGCCGCCCCGAACAGCGTCAAGGTGAAGGTTCACGTCTTCCTCAAGCCCGGCGTGCTGGACGTGCAGGGCAAGGCGGTCGAGGGCGCGCTGAACGGCCTGGGCTGGACCGGCGTGTCCAACGCCCGCGTCGGCAAGATGATCGAGTTCGACCTCGTCGACGGCGGCGACGCCGAGGCCGAGGTGAAAAAGATGTGCGACACCTTGCTGGCCAACACGGTGATCGAGAGCTACCGGATCGAGATCGGCTGAGCCCTCAGGCGCAGAGATAGTCCCGCGTCAGCGGCACGTCGGCCGGCTTCTTCGCCAGCTGCACCTGAAAGACCAAGTGGCCCAGTTCGCGGAAGGCCACCTCGCTGGAGGCGAGGTAGAACTCCCACATGCGACAAAAGCGTTCGTCGTACATGGCGACCGCTTCGGTGCGATGGGCGAGGAAGCGCGCGCGCCAGATGCGCAGCGTCTCGGCGTAATGCAGCCGCAGGATCTCCATGTCGGTGACCCACAGGCCGGAGCGCTCGATGGCCGGCAGGACCTCGGACAGGGCCGGGATGTAGCCGCCGGGAAAGATGTGTTTGGCGATCCACGGCTGGGTGCGGCTGGGCGAATTGCGACGGCCGATGGAGTGGATGACCGCCACCCCGCCGTCGGCCAGCAGGCGGGCGACCTGGCGGAAATATTCGTCGTAATTCGGCACGCCGACGTGCTCGAACATGCCCACCGAGACGATGCGGTCGAACGGGCCGGCGAGGTCGCGGTAATCCTGCAGCCGGAAGTCGGCCGAGGCCCCGGCCGCCTGGGCGCGGGCGCAGGCCGTGGCGTGCTGCTCGGTCGACAGGGTGACGCCGGTGACCGTCGCGCCCGCCTGCGCCATCGACAGGCCGAGCCCGCCCCAGCCGCAGCCGATGTCGAGCGCGGTCTGGCCCGGCTTCAGGATGAGCTTGTCGATCAGTCGCTGTTTCTTGGCCGCCTGGGCCTGCTCCAGGGTGGCGTCAGGCGTTTCGAAGAAGGCGCAGGAATACTGCAGGTCGGCGTCGAGGAAGAGGCGATAGAAGTCGACCGTCAGGTCGTAGTGGTGATGCACGTTCTTACGCGCATGGATGCGGTCATTGGCCTGGTCGAAACGTCGTTTCCAGCGCCACCAGAAGCCCTTGGGCATGGGATGCAGGGCCAGCTGGGAGGCGGCCAGTTGCAGGAAGCCGTAGATGTCGGACCCTTCCAGGGTCAGCCGTCCGTCCGTGAACGCCTCGCCGACGGCGAGCTCGGGATTGAGGGCGATGGCCAGGGCGGTCCAGGACTCGGCGACCGTCACGGTCATTTCGGGCTCGCCCGGTCCTGAGACGAAGTCCTGCCCGGCCACCCGGATACGGACGGCGCGGGTCTTGAAGACCCGGTCGGCCAACGCCTTGAGCATGGGCTTGATCCCCCTGACAGCCGTTCTAGCCTAGGCCTGCGACACCGCGCCGCAAGTCATGATCGCCAACGCCCGGGCCGCCGGGGCGTTGGCTGAGGACCATTCCGGGAGCGACCGATGACCTTGACCCTGACCTCGACCGATCTGCGCGACGGCGGCGTCCTGCCCGACGCCCAGGTCCAGGCGAAGGGAAACGCCTCGCCCCAGCTGTCGTGGACGGGCGCGCCGGAGGGGACCAAGAGCTATGCGATCACCGTCTTCGACCCAGACGCGCCGACCGGATCGGGCTTCTGGCACTGGACCGTGGCCAACATCCCGGCCGATGTGACCGCTCTGGCGGCCAACGCCTCGAAGACCGGCCTGCCCGCCGGCGCGGTGCAGGGCCGCACCGACTTCGGCGAGCCGGGCTATGGCGGCGCTGCTCCGCCGTCCGGACACGGCCCGCACCGCTACGTCTTCACCGTCTTCGCCGTGGACGTGGACAGCCTGCCGGTGACGCCCGAGGATTCGGGCGCGAAATACGGCTTCAACCTGCATTTCCACACGCTGGCCAAGGCGTCGATCACGGCGACGTATGAGAACAAGGGCTGACGCCCCGTCCTGACAACCGCCTCGAACGCTGCTAAACGGCGCCGCCATGAGCGCAGCGATCATCGTCTTCCCCGGGTCCAACTGTGACCGCGACTGCAAGGTCGCCGTCGAACGCTCGACCGGCGAGCGGGTCGAAATGGTCTGGCACCAGGAGACCGAGCTGCCGTCAGGCCTCGACCTGATCGTCTTGCCGGGCGGTTTTTCCTATGGCGACTATCTGCGTTGCGGGGCCATGGCGGCCCTGTCGCCGGTGATGCAGGCGGTCAAACAGGCTGCCGATGACGGCGTCGCCGTCCTGGGCATCTGCAACGGCTTCCAGGTTCTGTGCGAGGCCGGGATGCTGCCGGGCGCCCTGCTGCGCAACGCCGGGCTGAAATATGTCTGCAAGCCCATCGCCCTGACCGTCGCCAACGGCCAGACCCGTTTCACCGCCGGCTATCAAGGCCAGCGCGAGGTGGTGATGACCCAGGGCAACGGCGACGGAAACTATTTCGCCGACGCCGAAACCCTGGCCCGGATCGAGGGCGAGGGCCAGGTGGTGTTCCGCTACGTCGACAATCCGAACGGCTCGGTCGCTGACATCGCAGGACTGCAGAACGCGCGTGGCAACGTGCTGGGGATGATGCCCCATCCGGACCGGGCCTTCGAGGCCGAGCTGGGCTCCGCCGACGGCGCGACCCTGTTCCAGAGCGTGTTCGCCGCGGCCTGAGGCTCAGGCCTCGCTGGCGGGGGTCCGCTGCTCGTCGTCGGCGTTGATCGACACGCCGTTCTCCAGCTCGGGCTCCTCGTTCTGCGTGCGCACGCCACCAGGATCGCGCTGGGCCTTGAGCTCGCGTTCACCGACGCCGAGACCCTGTTCGATGGCGAGATCGGCCTGGACCGTATCTTCGAAATGCAGGGTTTCGTCGGGGGCTTTGGGATCGTCGACCATGGAATCTCTCCGTATTAAGGTTCTGTCTCAACCCCGCGCTCGCCCGGCGGGTTCCGGTCCGGCGTTGACCCAACCGCGCGATCAACGCGTAGTGATGACCAGACCCACCGGAGCCGCCCATGTCCTCGATCGTCCGCCCGACCTCAGCCCAGATGACCCGTCGCCTTGTGGTGCTGGCGGCCACGCTCTTCGCGGTGATCGTCCCCCAGGCGCAAATGCTGCTGGGTTGGGGGCAGAGCGCCGCGGCATTCTCCGCCGACAGCGCCGCCACGCTGAAGGTGTCGGGCTACGCCTTCGCAATCTGGGGCCTCATCTATCTGGGCCTGCTGGTCTATGCGGTGCGTCAGGTCCTGCCGCAGACGGGCGAAAGCGTCCTGATTCACCGACTGGGCTGGCCTTCGGTTCTCGCCTTGCTGGGCATCGGCTGGTGGATCGTGGCGGCGGCGCTGGACGCGGAGATCGCCACCATCGTCCTGATCTTCGGGTCCCTGCTGGCCCTGCTGATCCCGTTGCTGGGAAACGCCGGGCATATCCGCGCCCTGTCGCGCGGCGACCGCGATCGCTGGATGACGGTGTGGCCGCTGGCCCTTCTGGCGGGCTGGCTGACCGTCGCCTCGCCCCTGAACCTGATCACCGTGGCCACGGGCAACGGTTGGTTGCCCTCGATGCTGTCGCCGACCGTCTGGGCCGTTCTGGCGATCGTCGCCGTGGCCGGGCTCGCGCTGGTGGTGACGCGACAACTCCGGCTGCTCGCTTACGCCCTGCCCATCGCATGGGGCCTGCTGGGGGCGTTCACGGCTGAGCAGGCGCGAAATCCGGCCCTGGCCTATGTCGCGCTCGCGGCGGCGGTCGCCGTGCTGATCGGCGCCGTCCTGCTGACGTTTCGACGCGGGTCGCGGGTCGAGCGGCGCGCCTAGTCCTCGCCGGGCGGCTCATCGGTGATCAGGTCGTCCTGCGGCGCGTGATCGTCGGCGCCGACGTCGAAGGCGCCGCTCTCGTCGAAACCGACGCTGCCCACGCCGACGGCCGAGCCGGTCAGGCGCTGGCGGCGGCTGTGCAGAGCGGCCTCGGGGGCCTGTTCTTTCAGGCGCCGCGCCTCTTCGGGATCGTTCGACGAATCCATCTGCTGGTGGTCAGGGGTGATGTCGTCCGAGCGCATCAGATGCCCTCCCCGTCCGTTCCCTCGTCGTCGTTCGCGGCTTCAAGGGCCGCGCGTTGGGCGGCGGCCGAGGCGCCGGCGTCGTCGGCGGCGATGACCGGCGTGTTCGGGTCTTCGGGCGTGGCGGCGGGGTCGATGGGTCGGTCCGGCATGGGAGCCTCCTTGAGCGTCGTCGGATTCAATGGCCGTCCGGGCGCGATGTTCCGACTGCGCGGCTGACACGGTTCCGTTCAACGGCTAGAAGGCGCGCCCATGAGCGCTCCCGAAAAGACACCCCCGACCCGGACCAGGGCCGAACTGGCCGCCGACTACGGCCTGGCCCCGAACGAATACCAGGTCGTCCTCGACCGGCTGGGCCGCGAACCTAACCATGTCGAGCTCGGCGTGTTCTCGGTGATGTGGTCCGAGCACTGCTCCTACAAGTCGTCGAAAATCCACCTGGGCAAATTCCCGACCAAGGGACCGCGCGTCATCTGCGGGCCGGGCGAGAACGCCGGGGTCATCGACATCGACGACGGCGACGCCTGCATCTTCAAGATGGAGAGCCACAACCACCCGTCCTACATCGAGCCCTACCAGGGCGCGGCGACCGGCGTCGGCGGGATCATGCGCGACGTCTTCACCATGGGGGCCCGGCCCGTGGCGCTGTTGAACGCCCTGCGCTTCGGCGATCCGTCGCATGAGAAGACCCGGCGACTGGTCAAGGGCGTGGTGTCGGGCATCGGCGGCTATGGCAATTGCGTCGGCGTGCCGACGGTGGCGGGCGAGACCAATTTCCACGCCGGCTACAACGGCAACATCCTCGTCAACGCCATGTGCGTTGGCGTGGCCAAGGCCGACAGCATCTTCTATTCGGCCGCTCCGGGCGCGGGCATGTCGGTAGTCTATTTCGGATCGAAGACCGGCCGCGACGGGATCCACGGCGCGACCATGGCCTCGGCCGAGTTCGACGAGGATTCCGACGAGAAACGTCCGACGGTGCAGGTCGGCGATCCCTTCGCCGAGAAACTGCTGATCGAGGCGACTCTGGAGCTGATGGCCTCGGGGGCCGTGGCGGCTATCCAGGACATGGGCGCGGCGGGGCTGACGAGCTCTTCGGTCGAGATGGCCGGCAAGGGCGGCGTCGGTGTTGAGCTGAACATGGACATGGTGCCCCAGCGCGAGACCGGCATGACGGCCTATGAGATGATGCTGTCGGAAAGCCAGGAGCGGATGCTGGCGGTGCTGAAGCCCGGCCGCGAGGCCGACGGTCATCGCATCTTCAAGAAATGGGGCCTGGACGCCGCCGTCATCGGCAGGACCACCGACACGGGGCGGCTGGTGCTGAAGCATCACGGTGAGACGGTGTGCGACGTGCCGCTGGCCCCGCTGTTCGACGACGCGCCGATGTATGACCGGCCTTGGGTGCAGCCGGCGCTGCAGCCGCGCCTCGCCCCCGCCGACGTGCCCGCTCCCGAGAGCTGGGCCGATGCGGTGATGAAGGTCATCGCCTGTCCCGACATGGCCTCAAAGCGCTGGATCTGGGAGCAATACGACCGCCACGTGATGGCCGACACCCTGCATGACTCGGCCACCGCGGCTGATGCGGGCGTGGTGCGGGTGCACGGCACGGACACGGGTCTGGCCATGACGTCCGACTGCACGCCACGCTATGTCCAGGCCGACCCTTACGAGGGCGGCAAACAGGCTGTGGCCGAGGCGTGGCGCAACCTGACCGCAGTGGGCAGCCGTCCCATCGCCATCACCGACAACCTGAACTTCGGCAATCCGCAACGGCCCGAGATCATGGGCCAGATCGTTCGTGCCATCGACGGCATGGCCGAGGCCTGCCGGGTGCTGGACTTCC
>JBBRFV010000142.1:0-6531 GCA_038241335.1 Caulobacterales bacterium
ACAGCTGGGCGCTGGCCCTGTATTCGACCGGCGACTACGCCAAGGCCGGCATCCCGATGATGCCGGTGGCGCGCGGAGCCCGATCGACGCGGCTGCAGATCCTGATCTACAGCCTGGTCTTCGTGCCCGTCGCCGTCGCTCCGGCCTTCACCGGCCTGGGCGGGCGGTTGTATCTGGTCGTCTCGGTCCTCGGCGGCCTCGGCTTCCTGCTGCTGGCCGTGCGCCTGTGGCGCTCGCGCGCGGGCGACCAGCCGGACAAGGCCGAGGCGGTGGGGCGAGAGGCCGCATTGTATGATGTGCGCGCCGAGGCCAAACCGGCGCGCAACCTGTTCGCCTTCTCGATCCTCTACCTGATGGCCCTGTTCGCCGCGCTGCTGATCGAGCGGCTCGCGGCGGCGTCGATCGCGTGAAGCCCATGAACCAGCTGACTCCCCAGGAACTCGCAGCCCGCAAGAAGCGCAATCTGGCCATCGCCGGGGCGCTGGTGCTTTTCATCATCCTGGTCTTCACCACCACGGTGCTGAACCTGAAGCGCAACATGGCCGAGCGCGTCGCGCTGACCGCCGCGGGTCAGCCCGTCGGCTACGCTCACTAGCCCGCCATGAAGGGTCGCAACTGGGTCGCGATCGCCTGCGTCCTCACCGTGATGGGGATGACCGGCGCCGCCTTCGCCGCCGTGCCGCTGTATCGGATGTTCTGCCAGGCGACGGGCTTTGACGGCACGGTGCGCAAGGCCGAGGTCGCGCCGGACCACCAGCTGGATGAGACGGTGCTGATTCGCTTCGACACCAACGTTCGCGGCCTGCCGATGACCTTCCGGGCCGAGCAGGTCAGCCAACGGGTGCGCATCGGGGAGACCGGCATGGCCTTCTTCGACGTGACCAACACTTCGGACCGGCCGATCCACGCCCGGGCGGCCTACAACGTCGTGCCGGAATACGCGGGCCCCTATTTCCAGAAGCTGCAGTGCTTCTGCTTCACCGGCCAGATCATCGCGCCGGGCGAGACGCGGAAATTCCCCGTCCAGTATTTCGTCGCCCCCGAGATCGCGACCGATCGGGAGGCGCGGGGCGCCCGGGAAATCACCCTCAGCTACACCTTCTATCCGGATGAAAGGTCAGAAGCCGCCGCGGCCTCTGGCGCAGCCGGATAGCGGGCGCTATAGCCCACGACTGACGACTCTCGACCACTTCAAGAGACATAGATGGCCGACGCTCACGCCGCTCCGCATCACGACTATCATCTGGTCAATCCCAGCCCGTGGCCTCTGGTCGCCTCCATCGCCGTGACGACGATGATGATCGGCGCCGTGGTCTGGATGAAGGGCGTTGTTCCGGCCGACGCCGGCGCCGTCGCCGGCGCGCTGCTGGCCAAGGGCGACAAGGCCCTGTTCTTCGCCGGCCTGGCCGGGGTCCTGTTGTCGATGTTCGGCTGGTGGGCTGATGTGATCAAGGAAAGCCGCCAGGGCGACCACACCCCCGTCGTGTCGATCGGCCTGCGCTACGGCATGGTCTTGTTCATCGCCTCCGAGATCATGTTCTTCTTCGCCTTCTTCTGGATCTTCTTCGAGATGGCGATCTTCCATAACGCGCGGACGCACATTCCCGAGATCTCCGGCTGGGCGGACACCGCCAAGGCGTGGTCGACGTGGCCGCCGAAGGGCGTTGAGACACTGGACGCCTGGCAGTTGCCGCTGCTGAACACGGTGATCCTGCTGCTGTCTGGCACGACAGTGACGTGGGCGCACCATGCGCTGCAGCAAGGCGACCGCAAGGCCACCAGGATCGGCCTGGCCATCACCATCGCCCTGGGCGCGCTGTTCACGGCGGTGCAGGCCTACGAATATCATCACATCATCGTCGAGAACCTGTTCTTCAACGACCAAGCGGCCAACGCCCACCTGTATGGCTCGATTTTCTTCATGGCGACGGGCTTCCACGGCTTCCACGTCCTGATCGGCACCATCTTCCTGACGGTCTGCCTGCTGCGTCTGCTGGCGGGCCAGATGAGCCCCGAGAAGCATTTCGGCTTCGAGGCGGCGGCCTGGTACTGGCATTTCGTGGACGTGGTCTGGCTGTTCCTGTTCGCCTTCGTCTACGTGACCTTCGGCTAAGGCCGACGTTGGACGGCTCCCCCTCTGCGACACCCGAAGCGCCGGCCCGGATCAATGCGATCCGGGCCGGTCTGCTTTGTCGCTGCCCCAACTGCGGCAAGGGAAAGCTGTACAGGGCGTTCCTGAAGGTGGTGGACCAGTGCGCCGTCTGCGGCTTCGACTTCACCCGACTGAACACGGGCGACGGGGCGGCAATTTTCGTCATGCAGATCGCCGGGGGGATCGTCGTCTTCGGGGCGTTGTTCGTGGAAATCGCATGGCGCACGCCGATCTGGATCCTGCTGCTCTTCACCCTTCCGGCGGCCCTGGGTCTCTCATTGGGGCTGATGCAGCCCGGCAAGGGGGTGATGGTCGCCCTGCAGATGCGCAACAAGGCCGGGCAGGCCCGCCATGACTGAAACCAGGCGTGGCTTTCCTTGGGGCCTGACCGTCGCTTCGGCGCTGGTCTTCGCCCTGCTGATGTCGCTGGGCGTCTGGCAGGTGCAACGGCTGCGATGGAAGGAAGGGCTGATCGCCCAGGCCGAGGCGGCCTCGGCCTTGCCGCCCGCCCCGCTGACGCAGGTGCTGGCCTCGGCCTCGCCCGAGTTCCGGCGGGTGATCCTGGACTGCCCCGGCCTCGCCACGGCGAAGTTCGTCCAGCTCCAGACCATCACCGAGGACGGTCCGGGCCTGCGGCTGATCTCGCTGTGCCGCGCCGCGCCTGACGGGACCCTGATCCTGGTGGATCGCGGATTCGTGGCCGATGAGGTCTCCGCGCGGCCGCCGGTGTCCGGGTCGACGGCGCCGACGCGGGTCGAGGGCGTGCTGCGCCGTCACGCAAAGCCCGGCCTGTTCGCCGTCGCGCCCTCGAACGGGCGCTTCCTCGCGCGGGACGACGCCGCCTTCGCCGCCGCGCTGAACGGCGGAACGCTGAAGACGCCCTGGACGGTGTTCGCCACCACCTCGACCAACCCCGAACTGGGCGCGCTCAAGCCGTCGGCGCCGCCCGCCGCCTTTTCGAACAATCACCTCGGCTATCTGCTGACCTGGTTCGGCCTGGCTATCGCCCTGCTGTGTTTCTACGTCGTGCTGCTGCGCCGAAGGCTGACGTCCTGAGCCCGCGCCTGCACACCCTGTCGAGCGGCGTCCGAGTCGTCTGCGACCCCATGCCCGGCTTGCGCACCCTAGCCCTGACGGTCGCCGTGCGCGGCGGCGCCAACTGGGAGAGCGAAGTCACGTCGGGCTGGTCCCACTGCCTCGAGCATCTGGTGTTCAAAGGCGCCGGCGAGATGGGAGCGCGCGACATCGTCGAGCGGATCGAGGCCGAGGGCGGCACGATCAACGCGGCCACCGGTTATGAGCGGACCAGTTTCGAGGTGCGGGCGCTGCACGGCTCGCTGCCGCTGGCGATGCAGATCGTTTCGGATCTGGTGTTCCGGCCGACGCTCGATCCTGCCGAGATCGTGCGCGAGAAGGATGTGGTCGCCCAGGAGATCGCCGAGGCCTTCGACACGCCCGACGACCATGTGTTCGAGATGGCCCAGACCCGCGCCTTCGCCGGCCAGCCGCTGGGGCGGCCGATCCTCGGTTCGGTGAAGAGCCTCAAACCGATCGACCGCACCTCCATCGGTGCATGGCGGGCCCGACTGTATTCACCCGACCGGATGGTGGTGGCGGTGTCCGGCGCGGTCGACGAGACCGAATTGCTGGCCCTGGCCGAGCGCTGGTTTGGCGGCGAGACGGCGACACCGGCCGAGGAGCCCGCCCAGCCGCGGTTCACCGGCGGCGACGCGGCGCTGGGTCGGCGGATCGAACAGGCCAACATCGTCTTCCAGCTGCCGGCGCCGTCGGCCAGGGACGAGGCTTATCCAGCCGCGCGGCTGATGACCGAAATCCTCGGCGGCGGCATGGCCTCGCGCCTGTTCCAGAGCGCGCGCGAGGAGCGCGGGCTGGCCTACGCCATCGACGCCTATCACGAGCCGTATGAGGACACCGGGATCCTCGGCATCTACGCCGGGGCGTCGGCGGATCGCGCGGTCGAGCTGGCGCGGGTCTGCGCCGCCGAGCTGCGGGCCCTCGCCGAGAGCGGCCCGACGGCGGCGGAGCTGTCGCGAGCCCAGGCCGTGTCCAACGCCGGCCTTTGGATGTCGGACGAAAGTCCGGCCGCGCGCGCCGGACGGGCGGCGTCCCAGGTGCTGATCTTCGGCGCGCCCACACTGTCCCAAACCCTGGCCGACCGCATCCTGGCCCAGACGGTCGCGGATGTGCGGGCGGCGGCGGCCGTCTGCCTGACCGCCGGTCTCGCCGCGACCGCGGTGCTGGGACCCAAGGCCGCGGCCCCGGCCGGCGCGGCCTTCCGCGACGCCCTGTTCGGCTGACGATTGGGCGGCTAGGCTGGCGTCATGGCCCTGCTGGACTGGATCAACGAAGTGACCGGCCCGATCGTCAAGGGCGAGGGCGTCCTGCTGCGCGCGCCGCGCACCGGCGACTATGAGGCGTGGGCGACGCTGCGCCAGCACTCCTTCGCCTATCTCCAGCCGTGGGAGCCGATGTGGCCCGAGGACGACCTGACCCGGGCGGCCTTCCGCCGCCGGTTGGCGATCTACGGGCGCGAGATGGAGGCCGGCAACGCCTGGCCCTTCTTCATCTTCTCCGAGGCGGACCAGGCCCTGGTGGGGGCGATCACCCTGTCCAATGTGCGGCGCGGCGTCGCCGAAACCGGGACCCTGGGCTACTGGATCGGCCAGACCTTCGCCGGGCGAGGCCACGGGACCGCGGCGGTTCGGGCCATGCTGGGCTACGCCTTCGACGATCTGCGCCTGCATCGGGTCGAGGCCGCCTGCGTGCCCGGGAACGCCGCGTCGCGCCGGGTGCTGGAAAAAACGGGATTTATCCTCGAAGGACAGGCGCGGGCTTATTTGAAAATTAACGGCGCATGGGCAGATCATCTTCTGTTCGGCGTCGTGAATGACGGAGCCGGGCGCGGCGGCTGAATTCGGCCGTCCTGTCGGGACCCTTATGGCGTTGAGCACTCGCTCCAGAAGTCTGGCCTGGGACGCGACGACAGCCATCGAGGCGCTGGCCGCCGCGGACACCGCCCTGTGGATCTGGACCCCGTCCGAGGACCAGATGCGCTTCACCGGCGCGACCCGGGCGCTGGGCCTCGGTCCGCTGGCCCCGGAATGCTCGGGCGCGGCCTTCACCGCCGTGTCGATCCCGCAGGACCGGGCGCTGGCCGAACGCATCCTCAAGCCGCAGGAGGAGGGGACGGAGGTCGCCATTCGCCTGCGCATGCGCGATTCCGAGACCTGTATCTGGCGCGGCGTCTGGCTCGAGGACGGCCTGCGCGCCGCCGGGGTGGTGGCGCTGGAGACGAAATTCGCGGCCTCGCACCGGGATCAGCTGACCGGCCTGCTGGACCGGCGCACCTTCCTGGTCCGGGCCGCCGAGACCCTGACCCAGCCGGGCGAGTTCGACCTGGTGGTGGCGGACGTCGACCGCCTGCGTCGCCTGAACGAGGCGCTCGGCCACGAGCGGGCCGACATGGTGCTGTCGGCGCTGGGCGCGCGCCTGAACGCCGCCTTCACCCATGACGCCAGCGCCGCCCGCATCGGCGAGGACGAATTCGCCGTCATCGTGCCACGCGGCGGCGGGACGGCTCCCGAGCGGATGCGAGAGGCGATGGAGCAGCCCCTGCGGGTCGCCGGCTTCGACATCTATCCGACCGTCTCCATCGGCGCGGTGACCTGCGACGGCGGACCCGACGCCGCTGACCCGGCCGAACTGCTGCGGCGGGTCGAACTGGCCGTGGAACAGGCCAAATCGGCCGGACGCGGCGGCGCGGCGGCCTATGGCCGGGCGCTGGAGAGCGACAGCCTGTCCCGGCTGGCGCTGGAAGCCGACCTGCGCAACGCCTTCGTACGGGGCGAGATCGAGCCCTTCTACCAGCCGATCGTCAACCTGCTGACCGGCGCCGTGGCCGGGTTCGAGGCCCTTGCCCGCTGGCGTCACCCCAAGCGCGGCCTGGTGCCGCCCGACGAATTCCTGGGTCTGGCCGACGAAATGGGCCTGATGAACGACCTCGGCCTGCTGATGATGACCGCCTCGGCGCGCCAGCTGGCCGAATGGCTGGCCCGGCATCCGTCGGCGGGCAAGCTGTTCTGCAGCGTCAACCTGTCGGTCGGCGAGATCGAGCGGGCCAATCTGGTCGAGGATGTCACCCGGATCATAGCCGACGCCAAACTGCCCAAGGGCGCGCTCAAGCTGGAGGTCACCGAAGGCGACATCATGCGCGACACCACGCGCGCGGCCGAGACCCTGACCAAGCTGAGAGAGGCCGGAGCCTCGCTGGCGCTGGACGATTTCGGGACCGGCTTCTCGTCGCTGACCTGGCTGGCCAAGCTGCCGTTCGATACGCTGAAGATCGACCGCTATTTCGT
>JBBRFV010000143.1:0-6527 GCA_038241335.1 Caulobacterales bacterium
CGATGTGCACCGTCAGGCGACCGAACAGGCCCTGACCAGTCTGGCCCCCGTGCCCGAACCGCGGCCCGTCATCGTCGCCACTACCGAACCCGCTTCCGCTCCCGTGGAGGCCGCGCGATGAGCGTCCACGATCCGCGCGCCTGGGGCCAGTCGATCCCGCGTCCGCAGGCGCCCGGACGGGCGCTGCCGCACCTGCCGTCGTGGCGCTGGCTGTCCGAAGCCATGTGGTGGATCGAGAACGCCTTCGGCCGCGCCCGCGCTCATGCCCGGCCGGAAGAGGACACGCGGGTCCGCATCTTCGTCATCCTGGCCTTCTTCTCGATCGTCTTCGCCGGTCTGGCGCTGGGCGCGGCCAATGCGGCGCTGCTGGCGCCGAGGGGCGGGGTTGGGTCGGTCGAGCATCCCAATGCGGTGATGCGCGGCGACCTGGTCGATCGCACCGGCGCCCTGCTGGCCACCAACATCACCCATTACGGCCTGTATATCGATCCGGCCGAGGTCTGGGACCGGCGCACCGCCGCCATCCAGATCAAGCGCGCCCTGCCGCGGATCCCGACCGCGCGCCTGGTCAAGGTGTTGAACGGCGACCGCCGTCTGATCGTCCTGCCGGGGCTCGATCCGGGCGAGAAGGCCACGGTCCATGCGTTGGCCCTGGGCGGAGTCACGTTTGAACCGGAGGACCGCCGCGTCTATCCGCTGGGGACGTCCGCCACTCATCTGATCGGCACGTCCGACACGGGCGGCATGGGGGTGTCCGGCGTCGAGCTGGCGTTCAACGACGAGATCCGCGCCGCCGGCCTGCTGGGCGGCAGTTTCCCGCTGTCGATCGACCTGCGCGTCCAGGGCGTGCTGGAGAACGAACTGGCCGCCGCAGCGCTCGCCAACGGCTCCAAGGGGGCGGTCGGCATCATATCCGACGTCCAGACCGGCGAGATCATCGGCATGGCCAGTTGGCCGACGACCGATCCGCTGAACCGCGCCACCTCGGCCCATTACGAGATGGGGTCGGTGTTCAAGACCTTCACGGTCGCCGCCGGCATCGACACCGGCCGGGCGGACATGAACACCCGCTTTGACGCCTCCCAGGCCTATATGATCGGCGACCGCCGCATCACCGACTTCCACGCCACCAACAAGGTGCTGACGCTGGAGGAGGTCTATCTGCACTCGTCCAACATCGGTTCGTCGCGGCTGGCGGTGGAGATGGGGCCGAATGTGATGCGGGACTATTTCACCCGTTTCGGCCTGATGGACGCTGCGCCGATCGAGCTGCGCGAGAGCGCCCGCCCGCGTCGCCCGCGCCAGTGGGACGACTCGACGCTGGCTTCGCTGTCGTTCGGCTACGGCATCATGATCACCCCCCTGCAGATGACCGCAGCGATGAACGCCCTGACCAATGGCGGCCGCTATCTGCCGCTGAGCCTGCGCAAGGGCGGACGGCCCGGCGCGACGGCGCGGCAGGTGGTGTCGGCGCGGACCTCCCTGACCATGCTGCAGCTGTTGCGGGCCAATGTCGTGCACGGCTCGGGCACCCACGCCGAGGCCGCCGGCCTGCGCGTCGGCGGCAAGACGGGCTCGGCCAACAAACTGGTCGGCGGCCACTACGATCCCAGCCACGCCGTCGGCACCTTCGCCGCCGTCTTCCCGGCCGACGGTCCCGTCAACGCCCGGCGTTACTCGATACTGGTGCTGATGGACGAGCCGCAGACCTATCCCAAGACGGGCGGCTTCGTGGCCGCTCCAGCGGTGGGCCGGATCGCCGACCGCATCGCCGGCTTCCTCGGCATCGAGCGCCGCGCCGATCCCTGGCGTTCGGCCCAGGGCGAGAAGATCGACGGGTTCCAGGATGTGGAGGGCGACGGACGATGACCGCCCTGCGCCTGTCCGAACTGCTCCGTCGCGACGTGCCGACGGACCCGATGATCACCGGCGTCACCGCCGACAGCCGCAAGGTCGCGCCCGGGTCCCTCTTCGTGGCCCTGCCGGGGACGGCCGCTGACGGTCGCGCCTTCATCCCCCAGGCCCTGTCGCAGGGCGCCGCGGCGGTGCTGGCGCCGTCGGACACCGATGTGGGACTGGCGCCGCTGCTGGTCACCTCGGGCGACGTGCGTCGGGCCTATGCGATCGCGGCGCGCAGCTTCTATGGGGTCCAGCCGGCTGTCTGCGTGGCGGTGACGGGCACCAACGGCAAGACCTCGGTCGCCGCATTCTGTCGCCAGATCTGGGCCGCCCTCGGCCTCCAGGCGGCGAGCATGGGAACGCTGGGGGTTTTAGCGCAAATCGGTAACGTTAATCGCGAGTTGACTGGCCCCGGGCTGACCAGCCCCGACGCCGCCGACGCCGCGCGGATGCTGGCCGATCTGGCCGCCGGGGGCGTGACCCACCTGGCGCTGGAGGCTTCGTCGCACGGCATCGACCAGCGGCGGCTGGACGGGGTGACTCTCAAGGCCGCCGCCTTCACCAACCTGACCCAGGACCACCTCGACTATCACGGGGACATGATCGCCTATCGCGACGCCAAGCTGCGTCTGTTCGAGACCCTGTTGCCGCGCGGCCGGACCGCCGTTCTGAATGCGGACTCCGACGCCTATTCCAGCTTCGCCTCGGCCAGCATCATGTCGGGGCTCGGCGTCATGGGCGTGGGCGAGCGCGGCAGGGATCTGTCGCTGGTCGGCCGACGGGCCGTGCCCGAGGGCCAGCGCCTGACCATCGACGTGCGCGGAACCCTGCATGAAGTGCTGTTGCCGCTGGCCGGCGCCTTCCAGGCCTCGAACGCCCTCGTCGCCGCCGGCCTGTGCATCGCGGGCGGCGAGAACCCCGACCGCGTAATCGCCGCGCTGGAGATGATCAACGGCGCGCAGGGCCGGTTGCAGCGCATTCCCGCGCCCGGCGCGGGCGAGGTCTATGTCGACTACGCCCATACGCCGGACGGGCTGGAGACGGTGCTGACCGCGCTCAGGCCCCACGCCACGGGCCGGTTGATCGTGGTGTTCGGCGCCGGAGGTGATCGGGATAGGGCCAAGCGGCCGCTGATGGGCGAGATCGCAGGCCGGCTGGCCGACCTGGCCATCGTCACCGACGACAATCCCCGCTCGGAGGACCCCGCCGCCATCCGCGAGGCGGTGCGCATGGGCTGCCCCGAGGCCCGGGAGATCGGCGACCGACGCGCCGCCATCCGCGCGGCGGTGGAGATGATGCGCGACGGAGATGTGGTGGTCATCGCCGGAAAAGGGCATGAACAGGGCCAGATCGTCGGCGCCACCACCCATCCGTTCGACGACGCCGCTGAAGCCGCTGAAGCCCTGCGTGGACATGCCTGACAAGACACCGCTCTGGACATCCGCCGAGATCGAGGCCGCCACCGGCGGCCAGCTGGACGGCGCGCCGTTCGACGTCACGGGCATCACCTACAACAGCCGCGAAATCGTCCCCGGCGACCTGTTCCTGGCCCTGAAGGGCGTGCGGGACGGGCATGAGTTCGCGGCCTCGGCCTTCGCCGCCGGAGCGGCGGGCGCGCTGGTCCAGCATGCGGTCGGGGGGCCGTCGGTGAGGGTCGCCGACACCCTGCGCGGGCTTGAAGCCATGGGCGTCGCCGCGCGCGAGCGCAGCCCCCGCCGGGGCGCGGTCACCGGCTCGGTCGGCAAGACCAGCGTCACCCAGGCCATCAAGGCGGGCCTTGATCTGGCCGGTCCGGCCCACGCCTCGATCAAGAGCTACAACAACCATATCGGCGTGCCGCTGACCCTGGCCCGGACGCCGCGCGGCACCGAGCGGGCCGTGTTCGAGATCGGCATGAATGCGCCGGGCGAGATCGGACCTCTGTCGAAGATGGTGCAGCCGCACGCGGCCTGCGTGACCACGGTGGGGCCTGTCCATATCGAGGCCTTCGCCGACGGCGAGGCCGGGGTGGCGGCGGAAAAGGCCGCAATCTTCGAGGGACTGGCCCCCGACGGAGTGGCGGTGATCAACGGCGACGTCGGCTATTCGGTCGTGCTGGACGCCGCCGCGCGCAAGGCCTGGGCACGCCGTCTGACCTTCGGGACAGACGCCGGCCACGACGCCCGGCTGCTGGACTTCCAGCCCGGGCCGGACGGGGCGCGGATCAAGGCCGAGATGTTCGGCCGGCCGCTCGCCTTCACCCTCGCGCAGTCGGGTTTCCACTGGGGGCTGAACAGCCTGTGCGTGCTGCTGATGCTGGACTCGCTGGACGTGTCGCAGGACGTGGCGCTGGCCGCGCTGGCGGATTTCCGGCCGCTGGCCGGGCGGGGGCAGGTCACGACGGTGGCGGCGCCGGGCGGGACCTTCACCCTGATCGACGAGAGCTACAACGCCAATTCGCTGTCGATGGCGGCCGGCTTTCGCAGCCTCGGCGCGCGGCCCGTCGGAGCGGGCGGACGCCGGATCGTGGTCCTGACCGACATGCTGGAGCTGGGCGACCGATCGCGGGCGCTGCACGAGGGGTTGGCCGCGCCGATCGAGGCCGCCTGCCTGGACCTGGTCCACACCGCCGGGCCCGGGATGAAGCGGCTGCATGACATCCTGCCGACCGCGCGCCGCGGGTTGTGGCGCGAGACAGCGGCCGAGCTGGCCGCCGAGGCCGCCGTGCTGGCGGGGCCGGGCGACGTGGTCATGGTCAAGGGATCGAACGGGTCGAAGGCGTCTCTGGTCGCCAAGGCCCTCGCTGGTCTGGGACACCCTGAAGCAGCGAGCGACCGCGTCGCGAGCGATAGGGAAAGAGGCGCCTGATGTTTTATCTGCTGTATCTGCATTACGCGGACGTCGCCAAGGACTACCCCCTGCTGCATCTGGTCCAGTACCAGACGGTGCGGGTGGCGCTGGCGATGGCCACGGCCATGATTGTCGCGGTGGCCATGGGCAGCCGTTTCATCGCCTGGATGCGGGTCAAGCAGGGCAAGGGCCAGCCGATCCGCGCGGACGGTCCGGTCTCGCACCTGTCGAAGGTCGGCACCCCGACCATGGGCGGGCTGATGATCCTGGCGGGCATCGCGGTGGCGGTGTTCCTGTGGGGCGACCTGACCAACCCCTACATCTGGATCGTGTCGTTCGTGACCGCCGCCTTCGGCGTGCTGGGCTTCATCGACGACTACGCCAAGGTGACGAAGCAGACCTCGGCGGGGCTGACGTCCAGGCAGAAGCTGCTGGCCCAGACGGTGGTGGCGATCATCGCCGGGGTGCTGACCGTCGTATGGATGAAGGCGTCGCCGACCTCGCCCAACCTCGAGACCTCCATCGCCTTTCCCTTCTTCAAGGCTGTGCTGCTCAACATCGGCTGGTTCTATGTGATCTTCGCCGCCTTCACGATCGTCGGCTTCTCCAATGCGGTGAACCTGACCGACGGGCTGGACGGCCTGGCCATCGTGCCGGTGATGATGGCTGCCGGCGCGTTCGGGATCATTTCCTATCTGGTCGGCAACTTCATCTTCGCCGGCTATCTGGGCGTCCACCACGTGCCCGGCGCGGGCGAACTGGCCATCTTCACGGCGGCCATCATCGGCGGGGGCACGGGCTTCCTCTGGTACAACGCCCCGCCGGCCAAGATCTTCATGGGCGACACCGGCTCGCTGGCCCTGGGCGGGGCCCTGGGCGCGATCGCCGTGGCGACCAAGCACGAACTGGTGCTGGGCATCGTCGGCGGCCTGTTCGTGGTCGAGGCGGCCTCGGTCATGATCCAGGTCGGCTACTTCAAGGCGACGAAGAAGCGCATCTTCCTGATGGCCCCGATCCACCATCATTTCGAAAAGATGGGCTGGCCGGAGTCGACGGTGGTGATCCGGTTCTGGATCGTCTCGGCCATGCTGGCGCTCGCCGGGCTGGCCACCCTGAAGCTGCGCTAGCGGCATGATCCCCGTGCCCGGCTTCGAGGGGCGGCGCATCGCGGTCTTCGGCCTGGGACGGTCGGGGCTGACGGCCGCGCGCGCGCTCAAGGCCGGGGGCGCGCTTCCGGTTCTGTGGGACGACAGCGTCTCCAGCCGCATGCAGGCCGAGGCCGAGGGGTTCGCGGTCGAGGATCTGACGTCGGCTGACTGGTCGGACTTCGCGGCCCTGGTGCTGTCGCCGGGCGCGCCGCTGATGCATCCAAAACCGCACTGGACCGTCGACAAGGCCAGGGGCGCGGGCATCGAGGTGATCGGCGACATCGAGCTGTTCGCCCGGGCGATCGCGGCGATGCCCGGGGCCGAGCGCCCCAAGGTCGTGGCCATCACCGGCACCAACGGCAAGTCGACGACGACGGCCCTGATCGGCTGGGTGCTGAAACAGGCGGGGATGACCGTCCACGTCGGCGGCAACATCGGCATCGGTGTGCTGGCGCTGCCCGCACCGACTCCGGGCGCGGTCTATGTGATCGAGGTGTCGAGTTACCAGCTGGACCTGACAGCGACGTTCGCGCCGGACTTCGCTATCCTGACCAACATCTCACCGGATCACCTGGATCGACATGGCGGGATGGACGGCTACCTCGCAGCCAAGAAAAAGATCTTCCGCAGCAGGGAAACCAGCATCTATGT
>JBBRFV010000144.1:0-6523 GCA_038241335.1 Caulobacterales bacterium
GCAACGTCGCAATCGGTCGAGAGCCGACCGTCGCCTGCGGCGCGAACCCGAGACCCGCTGGCGCATATTGAGGTGCTGACCATCAAACCCGGGTCCCGAACCGGTCAGCGGGTATCCCCGCAGGTCAACTGAACTCGCTCGCTGGTCCGCTGCGGGTCGAAACCAGCCCCAGCCCCCCCGTCCTTCAGTCCTCTTCCCCCGCCTCGTCCGGAATCACCGGCAGCTCAATCGGCGCGGCCAGCGTCTTGATCTCGCCGATCCTGGCGCCGGGGAAGGCCTCCATCACGGCGCGAACGAAGGGGTCGGCCTCGACCTCGGCCCGCTCCTCGCCGCGCTTGCGGCGGTCGGTCTCGATCATGGTCTCGCCGCCGCCCTGGCCGTTGGCGGCGATCAGCCAGGTGCGGCCGGTCCAGTCCTTGAGCCGCGAGGCCAGCCGCCGGGCCAGGTCGACGGGCGCGCCGTCGCCGCTCTCATAGGTGATGGCGCCGGGCTTGAAGGCCACAGGCCTCACATAGCGCTGCACATCCATCTGCAGCCCGACCTCACGCTTTTCGCCGATCAGGGCGACCACGGCCTCAAACGTCTGGGGATCGGGCAGGGCCGGCGCGGCGGCCGGCCGGGCCGCCAGCTGGGCCGAGGCTGACGATCCTCCACCGGAACCGCCGCCCCCTCCGCCGCCTCTTGGCATCTGGCCGCCCGGTCCTCCGTGAGCCTCGCCGTCGCGCAGGGCCTTCAGCGCCTCTTCCGGTCCCGGCAGGTCGGCGGCGTAGGCCAGACGGACGATGGCCATCTCGACCGCGTCGGCCGGGTTGGGTGCGCGCCGGACCTCGTCCAGCGCCTTGAGCAGCATCTGCCAGACGCGGGCCAGGGTCCCGGCCGAGATCACCGCGCCCAGCGCCGTCAGCTTCTGGGCCTGATCATTGGGCAGGCGGGTCGCCTGGGGCCCCAGCATCTTGGCCACCGAGGCGGCGTGGCAGTGTTCCAGCAGGTCGTTGGTGATCTGCACCGGATCGGCGCCGTAGCCGTAGAGGGTGCGGAACAGCTCAAGCGCCTCGGGGGTGCGGCCGGCCATGATCGATTCGAACAGGGCGATGGTCTGGCCGCGGTCGGCGAGGCCCAGCATGTCGCGTACGACCTCGGTCCTGACCGTCTCGCCGCGGTCGCCTTGCACCAGGGCCTGATCCAGCAGGGACAGGCCGTCGCGGACCGAACCCTCGGCGGCGCGGGCGATCAGGGCCAGGGCGTCCTGTTCGATCTTCATCCCCTCGCGGTCGGCGATCCGGGCGAGGTGTTCGACGAGTATTTCGGGCTCGACGCGGCGCAGGTCGAAGCGCTGGCAGCGGCTGAGGATGGTCACCGGCACCTTGCGGATCTCGGTGGTGGCGAAGATGAATTTGGCGTGCGGCGGCGGCTCTTCCAGCGTCTTCAGCAAGGCGTTGAAGGCCTGGTTCGACAGCATGTGGACTTCGTCGAGGACATAGACCTTGTAGCGCGCCTCTACGGGGGCGTAGCGGACGCTCTCGATGATGTCGCGGATGCCGTCGATCCCGGTGTGGGAGGCGGCGTCCATCTCGACCACATCCATATGCTGGCCGGCCATGATGGCGGCGTCGTGGCGGCCCTGATCGGTCAGGGCCAGCGACGGGCGGTCAATTTCGTCCGTTTGATTGTTGAGGGCGCGAGCCAGCAGGCGGGCCGTGGTCGTCTTGCCGACGCCCCGCACGCCGGTGAGCATGAAGGCGTGGGCGATGCGGCCGGTCGAGAAGGCGTTGGTCAGGGTGCGGACCATGGCCTCCTGGCCGATCAGGTCCTCGAACGTATGCGGCCGGTATTTGCGGGCCAGGACGGTGTAGGCCGCGCCGTCGTCAACGTGGGCTTCGACGGCTGCGTCGGCGACCGCAGCCTTCTTCTTCGGCGGGGCGAGGCCGGTCGCCGCGGCCGCGGGCTCGGCCACTGCGGGGGGGGCGGCCTCCGATGCGGGCGCGGGCGCGCCGAACATGTCGTCGGTATCGGGATCGCGCTCGACGGCGTCGCCTTCAGGCGCGTCTTCCTCCCACGGAGGCCCTTCGAGATTCGGATCGACGTCGCTCATGCATCCGTCTTACCGCGAGAGGGCGCGCCCGCGCACCCCCTCTCGCGCCGCGCTGGTGGATCAGTCTGTCATGTCCGTGATCTGGCCGCCGTTGTCCCTGATCTTCTGGATCACCTGCTTGTGCAGCCAGATGTTCATGGAGGCTGTGTCGGAGGTGTCGCCGGTATAGCCCAACTCGCCGGCCAGCTCCTTGCGCTCGGCCAGGGTGCTGTCCATCCCGGTCAGCTTCATCAGATCGACGATCGAGGTGCGCCAGTTCAGTTTCTGGGGCTGCTGGTCGTTCATGAAGTCGAGGATGCCGGCGACATCGACCGGTTGACCTGCGGCGGCGGGAACCGGTTGGGCGGGCGTTCCGACCGGCGCGGCGCCCGGCGCCGGAGGAGCCCCGGCCGGAGCCGTGCCCGGGGCGGCCGACCGATGATGGAAGATCTTGCCGAGAATATTGCCGAGAATGCTCATGTCGCCGCTCCTGTCGATGTGTGAGATGGGAGCGGCTCACGGGGCTTCGGGTTCCTGAGATCAGGCTTCGCCCTGGGGAAAATCTGCGCCCTCGCTGACCTCGGCCCAGGCGTCGAAGTCGCGTTGCAACATTTCGATCTTGTTCCGCGCCCCGGCAAGCGCCGCCTTGCCGAGCAGCAGACGCAGCGGCGGATCCTTGGCCTCGACGGCCTGGATGATGGCGGCGGCGGCGCGTTTCGGGTCGCCCGGCTGGCTGCCGGAATAGCCGCGGATCGCCCCCTTGTTGCGTCCGGCGGTGGCGTCGTAGTCGGCGATGGGCGTCGTCGTCTCATGGGCCGAACGGCCGGCCCAGTCGGTGCGGAAGCCCGAGGGCTCGACCAGCAGGACCTTGATCCCCAGCGGCGCCACCTCCTGCGACAGGGCTTCGGAGAGGCCCTCCACCGCGAACTTCGTCCCATTGTAGTAGCCGACGGCCGGGAACGCCCGCACGCCGCCGATCGAGGAGACGTTGACGATGGTCCCGCTGCGCCTCGCCCTCATGCCGGGCAGGGCCAGCCGTGTCATGCGGGCGAGGCCCCAGACATTGATCTCGAACATGCGGCGGACCTCGGCCTCGTCGCTTTCCTCGATGGCCCCGAAATAGCCGATGCCGGCGTTGTTCACGAGCACGTCGATGTGACCGAACCGCCCGGTCGCGGCCTGCACGGCCGCCTCGGCCTCGGCCTGGTCGGTGACGTCCAGCTTCAGGCCCAGCACCCGGTCTCCGCCCGCCGCGACCAGATCGGCCACGTCGTCCGGATTGCGCGCGGTCGCCACGACCCGGTAGCCCTTGTCGATCAGGGCCGTCGCCAGCTCGCGGCCGAAGCCGGTCGAACAGCCGGTGATGAACCAGACGGGGGTGGCGGCGGTGGTCATGGGGATCTGCTCCTGCGGGGGAGCCGCTCAGGTGGGGGTTGATCAGGCCCCCGGCAACCGCTCCGCGCTCATGCAGCGAGCCGCCGCGCGGCGAGCGTTAGCGCAACAAGGATGAAGGAGGTGGAGACCGCGACCCGAAGGGGAATTCGTTGTGGCTGCTGCCTTCCGGCCCTGACCAGATTGGCGAAGCCTTCGCCCGCGATCTCCGAGGCCTATATCGCGATTTCGTCTCGCCGACGCAAGCGGCGCCTTGCTAGAGAGCTGGGCATGCCCCTCCCCGTCCTCAACACCTTCGCCGGCAATCCGCTCGACCGGGCCGGCGACCTTCGCAACGATCCCGAATGGCTGGCGGAGCAGGCGGCCAACCCCGAGGCCGTGGCCATGGTGTTGTGGGAAGGCCGGCCGCTGCTGGAGGACCACGCCGACGGCCCGCGGCTGCGCTGGCTGGGCCTTGACCATGCCCGGGCCGTGGCGCCCGGGTGCGAGCTTTTTCTCGGCCAGTGGAAGGGCGCGCCCTGTTTCGCGGTCGAGGTCGAGGGGTCGGTCGATCCGACGGCCGGGCCCTTGCAGGGACTGGGGCTGTTTCACGAGATGCGCGAGGCTGCGGCCCTGCTGCCCGGCGGCGAGGGGGCCATGGCGGGCGGGGCCAAGAGCCTGTTCGACTGGCGCCGGCGGCACGGCTTCTGCGCCGCCTGCGGCACGGAGAGCGTCAACGCCTGCGGTGGCTGGAAGCGCGTCTGCCCGGCCTGTGGAACCGAGCATTTCCCCCGCGTCGACCCGGTCACCATCATGCTGGCCATCTACAAGGGGGGCGACGAGCCCCGCTGCCTGCTGGGCCGACAGGCGGCCTGGCCGGAGGGGCGGATGTCGGCGTTGGCCGGTTTCCTGGAGCCCGGCGAGACCATCGAGGAGGCCTGCGCCCGCGAGATCAAGGAGGAGGCCGGCCTGACGGTGACCAGCGTCCGCTACCATTCCAGCCAGCCCTGGCCCTTCCCGTCGCAGCTGATGATCGGCCTGTTCGCCGAGGCCGATTCGGGAGATGCGCGGCCGGACCAGACCGAGTTGGAAGCCGTGGCATGGCTGACGCGGGCGGAGGCGAAAGCCTGCCTGGCGGGGACGCATCCCCACATCAAGGCTCCTCCGAAGATCGCCATCGCGCGGACGCTGCTACAGGCCTGGGTGGACGGGTTCGAGGTCTGAGAAGGGAGAAGGGATTAGGGATTAGGGATTAAAGCGCACAACTTCCGCGAGCTTTTATCTGGGCGTAGGGTCGCGTTGTTTCCAACGGAGGAGGTGATGGCCCAGTCGCATCGGGAACTGACGGTATGGCGGAAAGGGCTGGATCTCGCGTGTCGGGTCTACGAGCTCACCCGAAAAATGCCGAAGGAGGAGATCTATCGCCTTTCAGGGCAGATCATCCGGTGCTCGGCGTCCATTCCAGCCAATGTCGCTGAAGGAAACGCCAGAGGCACACGTCGCGATTATGCGCACTTCATCAGCATCGCGCGCGGGTCGGCCGCCGAACTGGAGACGTTTCTGTTGATCATCAAGCGTTTGGGCCTCGCTCCTGTGGACGAGATCAATGATCTGTTGGATCAGGCAGCGGAGGTCGGCCGCATGCTGACCACGCTCCGAGTCAAGCTCATGAGCAATCCCTGATCCCTAATCCCTAATCCCTCTGGGCCAGCGCCGCGCCGCCTCCAGATCCGCCGGATTATCGACCGACAGCGGCGCGTCCTCGATGACGGCGGCCCAGATCTGCAGCCCCATCTCCAGCGCCCGCAACTGCTCCAGCTTTTCGCGCTTCTCCAGCGGAGACGGGGGGGCGGCGCAGAAGCGCAGCAAGGCCTCGCGGCGATAGCCGTACAGGCCGATGTGTCGCCACACGGGGGCGTCGCCGTACAGGGTGGAGCGGGTGAAATACAGGGCGCGGCCGTGGTGCTCGCCGTCGGCCCTGGCCAGAACGGCCTTGACCACGTCGGGGTTGGTACGGTCCGACGCGTCGGCCTCGCGGGCGACGAGCGTGGCGATATCGCATTGAGGCTCGCCGTGCAGCAGGGCTGCGCAGGCGACGGCCAGGCCGGGATCGGCAAAGGGCATGTCGCCCTGCAGGTTGATGATCGCGTCGTGACGACCCTCCGGATCGATGGCCTCGAGCGCCGCGCGGATGCGGTCCGAGCCGCTGGGCAGGTTTGGATCGGTCAGGACGGCGGTTCCGCCCACGGCCTGGATGGCCTCGACGATCTCACGGTCGCCCGCCGCCACGGCCACGGGCAGACCGGACAGGGCGGCCTGCTCCCAGGCGCGCACGATCATCGGCTTGCCGCCGATGTCGGCCAGCGGCTTGTTCGGCAGGCGGGTGGCGGCCATGCGGGCCGGGATCAGAATGATGGGGTTCATCGTTGGGTCAAAAGCCTGCGACGCTCAGACGACCCTGAGCCGGTTGCGAAGGCGGCGCTAGCGTGTCAGAGACGCCCACGCAAGAATTTCGCCTGTCGGCGCCTGCCGACGGGCCCTCAACACGGGATGCGACGACGCGCATGAGCGGCGATCTGAAGTGGAACAAGATTCTGGGGGCCGCCCTCGGGACGGCCTTCGTCATCATCCTCGTCCAGCAGGGGACCAAAATCGCTTTCGAGCGTGAGGCCCCCGAAAAGATGGGTTATTTCGTCGACGCGCCGGAAGAGGCCGCTGCGGGAGCGGAGGCTCCGGTGCTGCCGCCCGATTGGGGCACGCTGATGCCGACCGCTGACCTCGCCGCTGGCGAGGCCGCCTTCGCGCGCTGCCAGGCCTGCCACAACAACGTCGCGGGCGGACCGAACATGATCGGTCCGAATCTGAACGGCGTCGTGGGCCGTCCGGTCGCCAGCCACGCCGGCTTCGCCTATTCGGACGCCATGAAGGCCCACGCGGGCCAGCTCCCCACTTGGACGCTGGACGGACTGTATGAGTTCATCAACGCGCCCCAGAAGGTCGTGCCGGGCACCAAGATGTCCTTCGCCGGCCTGCGCGACAGCCAGACCCGCATCAATCTGATCGCCTATCTGCGCTCCCAGG